>NZ_JBNHIC010000005.1:0-151256 GCF_059092905.1 Arthrobacter sp. B0427-1-12
GCCTCCGCTGTCCCGTCAGGCCTCCACGGATCCCCGGAACGCGACGGGCAGACTTTCAACCCCCACGGCGCGGCAGCGCCCCTGGACCGCTGTCTCATCTAACTTAGATGAGACGGGACACCCGGGGGAGCTACGCCGACGGGCCGGCCACCAACTGATACCGACCGGCAACGAGACATATGCGCTGTTATCGGCGGTTGTCCCTCAAGAGCCCCTTGCAGGACTTAGAAAACATGACGGGTAAGTGACAGCCGACGGACAGGTGGGAAACGCGATCCGGGTTGTCCCGTTAACGGCGGTTTACAGCTCCGCGACCGCGGCGAGCATGGAATTGGCTGTCGTCACTTAACGAGGTGCCCTGATCGTCGTCTTCGCTCGATTCGGAGGCCGGCGGGTAGTTTATGAACCGTTTGACATCATCGAGCTGCTTCTGGAGTTCCTCCACGATGCTCTTGTACCTGGTGACTTCTGCCTTTCTTCGCCTGTACTCGGCAGCGCTGGCCAACATCGCGAAGAATGCCAGGGGTACGGCAGTGAGCACAGCCCACCCCGCCATGGTGAAAAACTCGAAGGCCACGGGAAGAGCGTTCTGGAAGGCGCGCAGATCATTGATGCCGCCCACCACGCTGCCCAGGAATGTGTCGAGCGGCTCCATGAACCGCCCGATCACCGGAGTATCTGACAACGATGGCGCAGTCAGGGTTTCAGTGCCGGACCAGCGCGGGTCGTTCGGACGAGACACCACATAAACCCCGACGCCGGCACTGGACGTCATGAACACGGTCACAGAGCCAAGGGCTGCCCAGTGCAGTTTCCGGGGGTGCCAAAAGAACATCAGCAGAAACACCGCGATCGCGAGCAGCCAGGTGATGGATGTGAACCAGTCAATACTGATTCCGTCCAGGAGGTCCATGGCAACCGTCCGCCTCATCCGTTAGACACTTTGAACCGGGACTCCGCGGGGTCAGGCGTGGCGGCGGAGCCGGGACGGCGGCAGGTGTGGGGCAGGCAGCGGCGCGAGCCTGTTTCCGGCGATGCTCCCGAACCTTGCCGGGCGCTGACCCAGCGGGGTGGGGGAGAAGGGCTCCCCGCCGATCTGTTCCTCCCAGTCGGAGCGGGCGTCGGCGATTTCCTCGTGTGAGCGGCCAACGAAGTTCCACCACATGACGATGGGCTCGCCTAGTGGCCTGCCGCCCAGGACCACGATCAGTGCAGGCTGGCGGCCCAGGGCGGACAACGCGATGGACTCGGTTCCGGCCGGCAGGAATCCCAACTCGTTGGGCATGAGCGTAGTTCCGTTGCAGCTGAGACTGCCGCTGGCGACAAGTACCCCGTATTCGAAGGCCGCTTCCGCCGCCAGCTGCACTTCCGCATCCGGACCGAGGCGGATTTCGGCTCCCAGGAGGGGCGAAAATGTCCGGACGGGGGAGGAGCTTCCGAATAGGGAGCCCAGCAGCACCCGCGCCTCATACCCGTCTCCGGCGGTGACAGGCGGGATATACCGGGCAAGGCCGGGGTCCGTGAACCGTGCAACCGAGGGCAGGGCAATCCAGAGCCGGACTCCCTGCAGCACGGCGTTGCCGCCGGTGGCTGCCTCCGAATGGCAGATACCGCTTCCGGCGGACATGAGGTTGAGCTCGCCGGGGCGGACCACGGCATGGTTGCCGGCGCTGTCCCAGTGCTCGAGTTCTCCGCTGAAAAGCCAATTGAACGATTGTGTACCGATGTGCGGGTGCGGGGGTGACTGCACCCCTGTGACGGAGACATCCTCCGGCCCAAAAAAGTCGGCCAGGCACCACGGGCCGAGGAGGAACCTCCGGCGGTTCGGCAGGGTCCGCCGGACGGCAACGGCCCCCGGCCAGTGCGGCGGGACGCTCCGCGGCTGAAGAATTTCCGTCAGGGCACCGGCCGGAAGCATTGCCGCGGTGGCACCGGAACCTTCGGATTGGACGCGTTCCACAGGGTTCGTTCCCTGCATGTTTTCACCGCCGGATATTGTGCAGAACCGGGAAAGGATGGCGGATAGGTTCTGATGGCCTGATGATCCCTTTGCCGCTTCGACGCGCCGTGCAGGTTTGTCCCCAGCCGCGGTGCGGGAAAGCATGAGCGGCCGCGGAGGCCTTTTCGCTCATGCAGCTATCGTCCCACCGTCTCCGCGCAGGGAGAAGGCATCATTGGACTATATGGAACGAGGCGCGGCTGAACGGATCCGCGGTCAGCGGTAATCAGGGCAGGCCTCATTGCTGCACCCCGCGTCCCTGGGGATCCAGCGCTTGCCGTCCGCCGATTCCTGCTCCTTCCAGCGGATATGCCGGTGCTGGCCGCAGAGCTCGCATTTGGGAGCCACATAACTGGCCTTTTCGGCGTCTGAGTAAACCCGGAAATCACTCATGGCTGGCCTCTGTCTCAGATGGTGGGCAGCGTGCCTCGGTGACCGGCACGTTATCAGGCACGTTACGCCCGGAAGCCGGAAAAGGGAACGGAGCCAAGGACCTGGCAAGCGCCCCGCGTCCTGGAATGCTCAGCTTGCTTAGCAGTCCCCCCTGTTCCTAGGCTGGGATTGCAAGACATCCACGCTCTGACTTTGGGAGGAAGCATGTCCATACAGAATATTTCCGGCAAGAAGATCGCCTTTCTGTTGACCGACGGGGTGGAGCAGGTGGAGCTGACCAGCCCCTGGGAAGCCATCAAGCAGGCCGGCGGCACGCCCGTCCTGGTGGCACCCGAAACCGGAACCCTGAAGGGTTTCAAGGGGACCGATCCCGCGGACAGCTTCGACGTCGATATCGCCGTCAGCGAGGCCAAGGCGGATGACTATGATGCGCTGGTCCTGCCCGGCGGCGTAGTGAATGCGGACCACCTCCGGGTGGACCGTGACGCGGTGGAGTTCACCCGAGCGTTCTTCGCCGGCCACAAGCCGGTGGCCGCCATCTGCCACGGGCCCTGGATCCTCATCGAAGCCGGTGCGGTCAGCGGGCGCAAGCTGACGTCCTACCATACGCTGAAGACCGACCTGAAGAATGCCGGCGCCGACTGGGTGGACCAGGAAGTGGTGGTGGACCAGGGCTTGGTGACCAGCCGCCATCCCGGGGATCTGGAGGCCTTCAACGCCAAACTGCTGGAGGAAATCGCCGAAGGCCGGCACTCCGGCCAGACTGCGTAGGCCCGCCCGGTATTCTGGACCTATGCTCAATACGCCCTGGGACAACGGATCACCGCTCTACCGGATCCTCGTGATTTCCGCGATGGCCCTGACCGGCCTGGGGATTATCGTGGCCATCATCGGCGCCAACGTCCGCGTCCAGGAACTCATGCTGCTGGGGATGCCCATCATTGGGCTGGGTCTCGCCGCCCACGTCGCCGGGCTGGTGGTGCGGGCCCGGGACATGAAGCGTCGCCAGCGGGAGCAGCGGGCGGGCCACGGCCGCTGAGCAGCCGGGTGCCGCCGTCGTGCTTACTTCCGGCGCTGCCGCGCCATGTGGATCAGTGCTCCGAAACCGGCCGCGAAAGCGGCCTCCAGCAGCACCATGACCACTACAAGGCCCCATTGGCCGGTGGCGGCGAACGTTACGACGCCGTAGACCACGAGCGCCGTAGCCAGCACAAAGATCAGCACGGCAAAGGCTTCGGCCACCCCCGTGCTGCGCACGCCGGTGCGGAAGCCAAAGGGATCCCTGCGGCCGTTTCCCGGTGGCAGGTCACTGGACGGGGTGCCGTTGTCTGCGGGCCTCATGGTTCTATCCTCCCACCCGGGCTGCGGCATTGCGCGCTACATGGCTGCGCGCGTGCTCGATGGCGGCGGGCAGGTCCTCGAACAGGTGCCGGTGGTGGCGCAGCGATCGGATGACGCCCACATTCGTGACGAGCTGCAAGTGCTCCGGCTGGACTCCCTTGAGCAGCACAGTGATGCCGCGCTGTTCCAGTTCGCTGATGATTTCCACCAGGGCGTGGGCACCGGTGGCGTCCAGCAGGCGCAGGTGGGAGAGCCGGATGATGGCGACTTCGATGTCGCGGACCCGTCCGATCTCCTGCAGGACCCGTTCCGCCGCACCGAAGAACATGGCCCCGTCCAGGCGGAAGACGGCGATGTGCTCGTCGCCCGGATGCGCTTTGCCGGGGATGTCCTCCCGCCGCACTCCGGAAAGCTGCGCAAACTGCCGCAGGGTAAAGAACGCGGCGGCCACCAGTCCGATCTGGATCGCCACGATCAGGTCGAAGGCCACGGTAATGAGTGCGGTCAGGATGAAGACAGCTGCATCCGCACGGGTGGACCGGAGGATGGCGGCCATGGTGTGCCGGGAGACCATGCGGGTGGCGGTCACCATGAGCACACCTGCCAGGGCGGCCAGCGGAATCCGGGAGACCAGGCCCGCGGCGACGTAGACCACCAGCAGCAGTACCAGGGCATGGACGATCGAGGCGAACCGGGTCTTGGCTCCGCTGCGTACATTGACGGCGGTACGGGCGATGGCTCCGGTGGCGGGCATGCCGCCGAACAGGCCGGCGGCAATCGAGGCCAGGCCCTGGCCGGTGAGCTCGCGGTCGGGATTGTAGGTTCCGGTGCCTTTCCCATCGGGGCCTGTCAGTCCGGCCGCGACGCGGGCTGAGAGCAGGGATTCGATGGCGGCCAGCACCGCGACGGCGACCGCGGGCATCAGCAGCGTGCCGGCCAGTCCGGCGTCGAACGCGGGCAGTGACGGCGCCGGAAGGGAATCCGGCAGCTCGCCGATCCGCGGCACCTCCAGCTTGAGCAGTTCGGCGGCGACGGTCGCGACGACGACGCCGATCAGGCTGCCCGGCAGCGACTTGTGGACTGAGGGGGCCAGGAGCACGATCAGTGCCACCAGCGCCACCAGGCCGAGGGTGAGCCCGACGGTCGGCCAGCTGGCCGAAGCTGCCGCTTCCCAGGCGGCGACGGCGGTATTGTGGCCGGGTTCGCTGGCTGTGCCCGTGGCCAGCGGCACCTGCTGGAGGAAGATGATCGTCCCGATGCCGAGAGTAAACCCCTCCACTACGGGCCAGGGGATGTAGGCCACGGCCCGGCCCAGGCGGGACAGGCCGAGCAGCAGGACGAGCAGGCCCCCCATGATGCTGACCAGTGCCATGGTGCCGACGCCGTACTGCGCCACGATCGGCGCCAGCACGACGACCATGGCGCCGGTCGGTCCGGAGACCTGCACATTCGACCCGCCCATCACGGCGGCGACCAGTCCGGCGACGATGGCGGTGATCAGCCCTGCCGCAGCCCCGACGCCCGAGCTGACACCGAAGGCCAGCGCCAGGGGAAGGGCCACGATGCCGACGGTGATGCCGGCGGTCAGGTCCACCCGCCATGATGACTTCAGGGCGGCGTAATCGTCCCGGTTGGGCAGGAAGCGTGCGGCGGCAGTATGCCAGCGTGCTGCTGTGCTCATGCCTGCCGCTCTGTGCTGTCCGGCTCGCTGAGCAGGCGGGCTGCGGCCAGCTGATCCTGCGACCTGGCCAGGGTGTCGACCAGGAAGACGCGTGCGATCGCCAGCAGTTCGGCGATCTTGGGGTGGGCGAGCCGGTAATCGACCGCGTTGCCCGTCCGGGTGGCGGTGACCACGCCGTGGCGGCGGAGGGTGGCCAGGTGCTGGGACAGGTGGGAGGCCTCCATCCCTGTTTCTGCGAGGAGGTAGCTCACCGGAGCGGTCTGCTCCGGCGCCGCGGCCAGCAGTTCGAGGACGCGGATCCTCATGGGATGGGCCAGGCCCTTGAACAAGTTGGCCTTGATCTCATACAGCGGCTGATGAGGCGTGGGCAGTGCAGTCATCGCTTTTTGGGTCCCCTGACTCCCATGCGGCCGGAGGGCACGCAAATGATGGATTTATCAATCCATCATACAGTGGTTGGCTCGCTGTGCTGCCGGAGGAGGCGGGGAGCGGCGGTAGGCTTGAGGGGAATCCTGCACCGCAGATCGAGGAGTTCCATGCCTATTAATCCGGACTTGGCCGGCCGCCGGTACCCGGCTGGCGACGTCTACAGCGTCGGCCGCGAAAAGATCCGGGAATTCGCCCGGGCAGTCAAGGCCACCCATCGGGCCCATTACGACGTCGATGCGGCCAATGCGCTCGGCCATGCGGATCTGGTGGCACCGCCGACTTTCGCCATCATCGTCGCGCAGCAGGCGGACGCGCAGCTGATCGAGGACCCCGGGGCGGGCATTGATTTCTCCCGCGTGGTCCACGCAGACCAGCGGTTCACGCATCACCGGCCGATCATCGCCGGCGACGAACTGGTCGCGGAACTGCATGTGGATCAGGTCCGTGGGATGGGAGGCGGCGCCATGATCACCACCCGCGCCGAGATTTCCACGGTCGACGGCGAAAAGGTCGCCACGACGACGTCATCGATTCTGGTGCGAGGAGAAGGCCAGTGAGTGAACAGCAGCAGTCCCTCAGGCTGGCAGACCTGGCCGTGGGACAGGAGATCGGCCGGACCAGCATCCAGGTGACCCGCCAGGACCTGGTGAAATACGCCGGCGCTTCCGGTGACTTCAATCCCATCCACTGGAACGAGGCCTTCGCCCGGCAGGTGGAGCTGCCGGGGGTCATCGCGCACGGCATGTTCACCATGGGGGCGGCCGTCCAGCTGGTGACGGACTGGATCGGCGATCCTGCCGCCGTCGTCGACTACCAGACACGCTTCACCAAGCCGGTGGTTGTCGAAGATACCACCGGCGACCAGGCGGCCGCCGGTGCCGTGATCGAAGTCGCCGGCGTGATCGGAGCCCTGGATCCGGAGAATTCGACCGCCCGCGTGGACCTGGCGGTTACGGCCGCGGGGCAGAAGGTCCTGGTGAAGGCCCAGGCCGTGGTCCGGATCGCGTAGCCTGAAACAGTGAGCACACAGGATACGACTGTCGGGACGCAGCTGGGCCCGCTGACCACCGTGGGGGTCGGCGGGCCGGCCGGAAAATTCATCGAAGCGACCACCGAAGCGCAGATCATCGAGGCGGTCCTGGAAGCGGACGCGGCCGGGGAGCAGCTGCTGATCCTCGGCGGCGGCTCCAACCTGGTCATTTCCGACGACGGCTGGCCCGGTACAGTGCTGCGGATCGCCACCACCGGCTACACGGTCAACGACGACGACGCGACCTGCGGGGGCGTCTTCCTCCGCGTCCAGGCGGGACAGCCGTGGGATGAACTGGTGCGCTCCACCGTTCTGCACGCCTGGTCCGGTCTCGAGGCGCTTTCCGGCATCCCCGGGCTGACCGGTGCCACCCCGGTGCAGAATGTCGGCGCCTACGGAGCCGACGTGTCCCAGACCATTGCGAGCATCCGGACCTGGGACCGCGAAGCGAACGCCGTGAAGACCTTCACCAACTTCGAGCTGAAATTCGGCTACCGCGACTCCATGCTGAAGCAGACCACGGTCGACGGTTCGCCGCGCTTTGTGGTGCTGACCGTGGATTTCCAGCTGGGTCTGGGCCGCATGAGCGCGCCGATCCGCTACGCCGAACTCGCCAAGGCCCTCGGCGTGGAACCGGGCCAGCGCGCCTACTCCAACGATGTGCGCCGCGAGGTGCTGCGGCTGCGCGCCTCCAAGGGCATGGTCCACGACGAGTCGGACCGGGACACCTTCAGCACCGGATCCTTCTTCACCAACCCGATCCTCGACCATGCGGCCGCAGCGGACCTGCCGGATGACGCCCCGCGGTATCCGGCGGGCGCCGACGGCATGGTGAAGCTCAGTGCCGCCTGGCTGATCGACAGAGCAGGCTTCAGCAAGGGCTTCGGCCTCGAAGGCACGGCCGCCACGGTGTCCGGCCGCCGGATCGATGGCTTTTCCGTGGCCGGCGGACGGGCCTCGCTGTCCACGAAGCATACGCTGGCCATCAGCAACCGCGGCGAGGCTACCGCGGCTGATGTCGTGGCGATCGCCCGCACCGTCCGGGACGGTGTGGCCGGCACCTTCGGCATCCGGCTGGTTCCCGAACCCCTGCTGATCGGTTGCGCGCTTTAGTCCGCGCCTGAGCGGACATGCCCGCATCCCGGCCCGGACAGCCCCGGCCCGGTTCCTCCCGGATCTGTTCCTCTGGGCCCGAGCCGGGGATCCGTGGTGTATCCCTGGCGTGCCTGTTCGACCGCTATGCGCGTTTCGATCAGTGCGCAGCTGTACCATTGGTGGTCGATCAGTCCGTGGCTGCAGATCCAGTGCACCAGCCGGGACACCTGGCTGATCTGCGTCCGGCGCTCGCCGGCCTCGAGCACCAGCCAGGGCTCCCGCAGGAACGCTGGCAGGGCGAAGACCATGTCCTCGGCATAGAAAAGCCGGCAGAAGGCGCCGTTCGGATCCACATCCCGTTCCAGCGCGAGCAGCCGTTCCTGCGGCGGCTCCAGGAACCGCGGCCCCTCGATTTCGAGGAACTGCCTTAGGTGCGTGTCAATCCGCCGGTAGCGCGCCACGGTGCGGGCCTGCTTGCCCTGAGCGGAAACGGTCAGGAAGTGTCGGAGGACTTGGTCTGCTGCTGGAGTTTCCATGGCAGGATTCTGGCAGCCGCCGGTGACAGTTTCAGGCGGGGTCCGCCGCCTTGAGGCGTTCGGCCAGGATCTCGGTAAAGATCGCCTGCGCCGTCGTGCTGCCAGCCGCCGCAGCCTGGATAATCTGCGTACTCGGATCGGCCACATTTCCGGCCGCCCACAGCCCGGGCACCGAGGTCCGGCCTTCTTCATCTACGTCGACTACCTGGATATCGCAGGTCGGCAGGTCCCGTATGGCAGCATCCAGGCCGCGCAGCAGGGCATCCCGGGGCCGCACAGGCGGGCTGGTGTAGAAGACCTCGGCCGGGACCACACCGCCGGGGGTGCGCACCCCAGTCAGCGTTCCGCCGTCGAGGACCAGCTCCTGGACGGGGCCATCCACCAGGTGCGCGCCCGCGGCGAGCAGTTGGCGGCGCTGCTCGTCGCTGACCGGAGAGCCGCCCGGATCCTCGATGACCAGCGTCAGCCGGTCCGTGAACTGAGTGGCCATCAGCGCCTTGTGGACGTCGACTTCGGCGGCAATCCAGACCACAGTGCCGCGGTCCCGGTACTCCCAGCCGTGGCAGTACGGGCAGTGGATGGCCGCCCTGCCCCAGACGTCCCGCAGTCCCGGGAGATCCGGCACCTGGTCCACCGCCCCGGTGGCGACGATGACGCGGCCGGCAGTGACGGCATCGTGGTTGGCCACCGTAACGCGGAAGCCGCCGCCGGTCCGCTCCAGCCCGGTGACGGCGTCGACCAGGAAATCTGCCCCGTAGCGCCCAGCTTCGGTCCGGCCGATGGTGGCCAGTTCCGCCGGCGCGGCACCGTCGCGGGTCAGGAAGCCGTGGGAGTGCCCGGCAGCGGCGTTGCGCGGCTGGCCGGCGTCGATGAGGAGCACGGAAACCCGCATCCGGCCCAGGACGATGGCGGCGCTGAGGCCGGCCGCGCCGCCACCGATAATAACGACGTCGTGCTGCTGGTTTCCGCCCATCATGGCCACGTGCCGGCTACAGGTTGCCCGTGGCGATCCGCAGCATGCGGCGCAGCGGTTCAGCCGCGCCCCACAGGAGCTGGTCACCGATGGTGAACGCGCTGATGTACTCCGGGCCCATCTCCAGCTTACGGATGCGCCCGACCGGAATCTCGAGCGTGCCGCTGACCGCCACGGGGGTGAGCTGTTCCATGGTGGCCTCCTTGGTGTTGGGCACCACCTTGGCCCACTCGTTGTCCGCGTCGATGAGCCGCTCGATTTCGGCCACCGACAGGTCCTCGGTGAGCTTGAGGGTCAGCGCCTGGGAGTGGGAGCGCATGGCGCCGATGCGCACGCACAGGCCGTCGAAGGGGATCCGGCCCTTGTCCGCGGCGTCCAGGCCGAGGATCTTGTTGGTTTCCGCGCCGGCCTTCCATTCTTCCTTGGACTGGCCGTTGCCCAGGTCCTTGTCGATCCATGGAATGACGGATCCGGCCAGCGGCACACCGAACTGGGAAGCGTCCAGTTCCGGGTTCCGCTGCTGGGCCAGCACCTTGCGGTCGATCTCCAGGATTGCGGAGGAGGGATCGGCCAGCTGCTTCGCCACGGCGCCGTTGAGGGAACCGAACTGGTTGAGCAGTTCGCGCATGTGGCGGGCACCGCCGCCGGAGGCCGCCTGGTAGGTCATGGAAGTGCCCCACTCGACCAGGCCGTTGCGGAACAGCCCGCCCAGGCCCATCAGCATGCAGGAGACAGTGCAGTTGCCGCCGATGAAGTTGCGGATGCCGCTGGACAGGCCGGCGTCGATGACGTCGCGGTTGACCGGGTCCAGGGCGATGATCGCATCCTCGGCCATGCGGAGCGTGGAGGCGGCGTCGATCCAGATGCCGTCCCAGCCGGCGTCGCGCAGCTTGGGGAAGACCTCAGAGGTGTAGTCGCCGCCCTGGGCGGTCACGATGATCGGCAGCTTGGCCAGTGTCTCGACGTCGTAGGCATTCTCCAGCGTGCCGGCATCACCGGCGAACGCGGGGGCGGCACCTCCGGCATTCGAGGTGGAGAAGAAGACGGGGTTGATCAGGTCGAAGTCGCCTTCGTCCTGCATGCGCTGCATGAGGACGGAGCCGACCATGCCGCGCCACCCCACCAGGCCGACGGAAGGGGCGGAGCCAGGGGACGCGTTTGTGGCAGCTGCAGAAAGAGTCATGCACTTCATTTTACGGGAGGTCACGGACCGGCCGTCGTGAGGCTGATTACGACGGCGGCAGGTCAGCTTGGCTGCCAGTCGGTACAGGACGGAGGGGAGGGGAGCGCCGCCCGGGATGGGATGGTCGTAGAACTCGCCGAACCGCATGCCCAGCCGCTTCATCACCGCCTGGGAGCGGATATTGCCTACGGTGGTGAAGCTCAAAATCTCCCGCAGCCCCAGCGCGGCGAAGCCGAATCCGACGGCGGCGCGCGCAGCCTCGGTGGCGTAGCCATGGCCCCAGGCAGAGCGTTTGAACCGCCAGCCGACCTCCACCGGAGGGCTCTCCTGCGGCGGTTCGTCCCACTCCGGCCTGAACGTCGGATTCGTCAGCCCGGTGAAGCCGAGAAACTCCTCCCGGCCAGGGTCCTGCCTCAGGCAGACGGCCCAGAGGCCGTAGCCCCGCGTCTCGAAGGCGGTCTCGATCCGGGACACCATGGCGTCGGATTCGGCCCGGCTCAAGGTGGAGGGGAAGTGCTCCATGACGTCCGAGTCCGCGTTCAGGGCTGCGAAGGGGACCAGGTCGGACGCCTGCCAGCGGCGCAGCACCAGCCGCTGGGTGCGCACTTCAGCCGGCAGGCGGGCGGCGGTGTCAGGCAACGAGGTCCTTGTACTCCGGGAACCGCTCCAGGTAGCCCTGCACATAGGTGCACACGGGCTTCATCTTCTGGTCCTTGGCCCGCATGTCCTCGAGGATCAGGGTCACCAGGGCACGCGCATACCCCTGGCGGCCGTACTTTTCGTCGATGATCGTATGCAGCAGGGTGATGACGCCGTCCTCGCCGACGTCATAACCTTCGAAGCCGATGAACGAGTCTTTCTGGAAGAGTTCATAACGGTCCCGGTCCGTATCGTGGACCAGCCGAAGATGGCCATGGGCGACCTTGGGGACGTCCTGTCCGGACGTCCGATGCCTGGAAACAGCCATGGTTCCTCCTGCGCTCGAATCGACGGCACACCATTGGCCCCATGTTCCAACATGGTGGCCACCCTCCGATCCTAAGCGCAGCCACCCCCGTTAGCTATGCCTCCCGGCAGCGCCCCTTAACTGCGCCGCCAGGTCTCGATTCGGAAGCGCAGTCCGTTCTTCGACTCCTGCCAGCCGCCGCCCGCCGGCTCCGCCTCGCCGAGCCGCCAGCCGGCATCGAGCCCGGGGGCGTAGGTATCCCCGGCGATCTCGGCGTCGATGATGGTCACGGACGCGGTATCAGCCAGGGACAGGGAGGCATCGAAGATCTGGCCGCCGCCGATGATCCAGATTTCCTCGCCGCCCGGGCTGGTCCGGGCGGCTGCCAGCGCCTCCGCCAGTGAACCGACGACGACGGCGCCCGCCGCTTCCAGCGCGGGCGTCAGTTCCGCCTGGCGCGAGATGACGATGTTGGTCCGGTCCGGCAGCGGGCGGAACCTGTCCGGAAAGGATTCCCAGGTCCGGCGGCCCATGACCACCGGATGTCCTTGGGTGGTGCGCTTGAAGTGTGCCAGGTCCTCGGGCAGGTGCCACGGCAGGACACCCTCGGCGCCGATGACCCCGCCGGTTGTCTGCGCCCAGATCAGGCCGATGCTGGCTGTGCTCTGCTGGGTGCTCATACGGCGATCGGTGCCTTGATCGTAGGGTGGTGCCGGTAACCGGACACTTCAAAGTCCTCGAACTCGTAGTCGAAGATGGAGTCCGGCCGTCGGGTGATCCGCAGCTGCGGATAGGGGTACGGGTCGCGGGTGAGCTGTTCGGTGACCTGCTCCACGTGGTCGTCGTAGATATGGCAGTCGCCGCCGGTCCAGATGAATTCCCCCGGCTTCAGGTCCACCTGCTGGGCCAGCATGAGCGTCAGCAGCGCATAGGAGGCAATATTGAACGGTACGCCCAGGAACATGTCTGCGCTGCGCTGGTACAGCTGGCAGGAGAGCTTGCCGTCCGCGACGTAGAACTGGAAGAAAGCGTGGCAGGGCGGCAGCGCCATATTCTTGATGTCCGCCACGTTCCAGGCGGAGACGATGTGCCGGCGTGAATCCGGGTTGGCCTTCAGGCTCCGGACCAGTTCGGCGATCTGGTCGATCTTGCCGCCGTCCGGCGTAGGCCACGAACGCCACTGGACGCCGTAGACGGGACCCAGCTCGCCGTCGTCGTCGGCCCATGCGTTCCAGATCGTCACGCCGCGTTCCTGCAGCCATTTCACATTGGAGTCCCCGCGCAGGAACCACAGCAGTTCCAGTGCGACGCCCTTGAAATGGACGCGCTTGGTGGTGATCAGCGGGAAGCCGTCCGCCAGGTTGTAGCGGATCTGGCGGCCGAAAACACTCCGGGTGCCGGTGCCGGTCCGGTCGGACTTCGACGTGCCGTTGGCCAGGACGTCGCGCAGCAGGTCTTCATAGGGGGTTGGGATCGTCACGGTCCCATCCTACCTATGGCCCCTACCTATGGCCGGGTGCAGGCACTGCCGCCGTTTCCCGCTGGTACCCGCGGTAGGCCAGCAGACCGGCCGTGCCCATGGCCAGCAGGAAGGCCACCACGCTCATGAAGCGAAGGTTCGCGCGCACTCCTGCCAGCGCCCGCCGCTCAGCTTCCTCGCGGTCCAGGGGCGGAACCAGCTTGAGCGGGGCGCGCCCGGCGAAGAGCGAGACGACCAGCAGGAAACCGGTCATTCCCAGCCCGATCAGCGGCGCGGAGAAGACCGAGAAGAAGCCCTTGGCGCCAAAGCCATCCGAAGTTCCGTCCCCACGCCAGTGGACGGGGACGGGATCCGGCAGGTCGGCGTAGAGCGTCGAGCCGAACACGAGGGTGGCGATGAGCAGCGCCGCCGCTGCAATGTACCAGCCGTAGGCCGGGCGGGGCCGTTCGGGGCGCGGTCGTTGGTTTGGCACGCACTTCCTTCGATCCAGCGGCCGGAAGGGCCCTTCGATCAGATGGAGCCGCCTGCCGCCGCCGGCGCGCCCGAATCGTGGCGGCCGTTGTCGCCGACAGATTCGCGGGCCATGAAGTTCTCGATGTCGAAGAGATTATTCTCCGTGCGTTCGGCGATGTTGAGCAGGGTGGTCATGGAGGCGACTTCCTCAACCTGTTCCTTCAGGAACCAGAGCATGAACTGCTCGCCCAAGGCATCGTTTTCCGCGCGGGCGGCCGCGAAGAGGGCCTCGATCTGCCCCGTGACCTGCTTCTCCTGCGCCAAGGCCAGGCCAATGGGTTCGCGGATGTTGTCGAAATCGCTGCGGACCGCGCTGACCGGCGGAATGGTGATTTTCAGGTTGCGGTCGAGCATGTATTGCACCAGCATCATGGCGTGGTTGCGCTCCTCAAGGGACTGCCGGTAGAAGTGCTTGGCGAGCTGGGGGAGGTCCTGGTTGTCGAACCACACGGCGATCGCCAGATATTGGTGGGAGGCGTCGAATTCGTTCCCGAGCTGGGCGGACAGGAGATCGTAGAATTTGCTCATGGGGCTACTTTAGGATCCCCGGATGACCTTGGATAGGCTGGCAAGGCTTCGCTCAATGAGGCTCGCCTTGGCTAACCTGCCGGCTTTCCCCGCACCAGCTGCAGCACCCGCATCCGTCAGCCCGGCCCTCAGCGGTCCAACGGTTTGTACTGCTCCAGGGACACGATCCGGCCGTGGTGCATGCAGCTGACCTGCATGATCCAGACCTCCCCGGGCGATAGGTACGGATCCGATTTCGGGAACCTGTCGCTCATGCTGTCCTGCATGTGCCTGGACATTTCCTTGATGACCGTGGGCAGGACCGGGCGGTGCGTGCACACCACTACCGGTTTCCGCTTGTCGAAGAGGCTTTCCAGGAACGCTGCTGCCTTCTTCGGCTTGCGGTGGTGGCTCGCCTCGGTGATGGCCTCGCAGCGCTTGATCTTCAGTTTCCGGATTTTGACATAGGGCGTGATGGTCTGGATGCAGCGGGTCCAGGGGCTGGAGATCACCCGGTCCGGCTGCCATGCCATCAGCAGTCGCTGGATGGCGAGCGCCTGCCGCCGGCCGGTGGCCGCCAGCGTGCGTTCCCCCTCCGCGCGGGTCCAGGAAGAACGCGGTTTCGCCTTGGCATGACGGACGACCAGCAGGGGCCAGGTGTCCAGATCCCCGCGGTGGTAGGCGGTCAGCAGCGCCTCCAGCGGTTCTTCATCGGAGGGATTGGTGAGCAGTTCGAACGCGCGGTCCGGCGGGCACCACAGCAGCTTGTCGACTTCCTCGCCGTCGGCGACCGGGGTAGCCCTGTCCACCTTGGCCGCCCAGTAGTGGACGGCCTTGAGGCCGGCGGAGACCTGGTAGCGGATGGAGGGCAGGGGGATGCCCAGCCGGATATCGAGCCCTACTTCTTCCTGCACTTCGCGGACTGCGGCCTCGGGTGGGGTTTCGCCGTCGTCGAGTTTGCCCTTGGGCCAGGACCAGTCCTGGTAGCGGGGGCGGTGGATGAGCAGGACTTCCAGTTTTCCCTGGTTGATCCGCCAGCACAGGGCGCCGGCGGCCACAACGGCAACAGCCGGATCCCCGATCCCGGATCCGGTTACTGATACTGCGGGCATTAGCGGCGGGCCATGGCTCGCTGCCGCGAGCGCGATGCCAGCAGCCACGACTGCACATCGCTGAGCGGAGTACCGGCCTCGTCCAGATGGTGCCGGGTCCATTCGCCCTGGTTGTCCAGGTGCCAGCTGGCCGTTCCCGAATCCACGTACCGGTCCAGCAGGGCCAGCAGGTCGGCGATGTCGTCCTCGGCGGCCAGCTGCACCAGCGCCTCGACGCGCCGGTCCAGATTGCGATGCATCATGTCGGCCGAGCCGATGAAGACCGCGGGGCGGCCGCCGTTGGCGAAGGCGAATACCCGCGAGTGCTCCAGGAACCGGCCCAGGATCGACCGGACCGTAATGTTGTCGCTGAGTCCGGGGACGCCGGGGCGCAGCGCGCAGATGCCGCGGACGATGATGTCCACCCGCACCCCGGCCTGCGATGCACGGTAGAGGGCATCGATGATTGCTTCATCGACCATCGAGTTGACCTTGATCACCACCCGTGCGGCGAGCCCGGCCTTGCGGTTGGCGATCTCCTTCTCGATTCGGTCGATCAGTCCCGACCGCACTGACCGCGGAGCCACCAGTAGCCGCTTGAAGGTGGACTTGGGTGCATAGCCGGAAAGTTGGTTGAAGAGCTTGGACAGGTCCTCGCCGACCTGTTCGTTGGCGGTCAGCAGGCCCAGGTCCTCGTAGTAGCGGGCCGTACGGGGATGGTAGTTTCCAGTGCCGACGTGGCAGTAACGACGCAGTCCGTCGGTTTCCTGGCGGACCACCAGGGAGAGCTTACAGTGGGTCTTCAGGCCCACGATGCCGTACACCACGTGCACGCCGGCCTGTTCCAGCTTGCGCGCCCAGGTGATGTTGGCCTGCTCGTCGAAGCGCGCCTTGATCTCCACCAGGGCCAGGACCTGCTTGCCGGCTTCGGCGGCATCGATCAGCGCATCCACGATAGGGGAATCACCCGAGGTGCGGTACAGGGTCTGCTTGATCGCCTGCACCCGCGGATCCGCCGCGGCCTGCTCCAGGAACGCCTGCACGGAGGTGGAGAAGGAATCGTAGGGGTGGTGCAGCAGGATGTCGCGGCGCCGCATGGCGGCAAAGACATTGGCCGGCTTGGAGGTCTCGTTTTCCTTCAGGTACCGGCTGGTGTGCGGCACCTGCTTGGGGTAGTGCAGGTCCGTCCGGTCGATGCCGGCGATGACGCTCAGCGCGCGCAGATCCAGCGGCGCCGGGAGGGCGAAGATCTCTGCATCCTCCACGCCCAGTTCCCGGGCCAGCAGCGAGCGGACGCTCGGGTTCATGTCTGTGGTGATTTCCAGCCGGACGGGCGGGCCGAAGCGGCGGCGCAGCAGTTCCTTCTCCAGGGCTTGCAGGAGGTTCTCGGCGTCGTCTTCTTCGACCTCCAGGTCCTCGTTACGGGTCACGCGGAAGACATGGTGCTCCAGCACCTCCATACCGGGGAAGAGCCGGTCCAGGTGGACGGCGATGACTTCCTCCAGGGAGATGAACCGCGCCTTGCGGCCCGGCACAGTGCCGGCGCGCGGGCCGTCCACGGAGATGAGGCGCGGCAGCTGGTCCGGGACCTTGAGCCGGGCAAAGAGTTCCTTCTGGCTCACCGGGTTGCGGACGACGACGGCCAGGTTCAGGGAGAGCCCGGAGATGTACGGGAACGGGTGCGCCGGATCGACGGCCAGCGGGGTGAGGATCGGGAAGACTTTTTCCTCGAACAGCGCCGTCAGGTTGTCCCGCGCCGGTTCGTCCAGCTCGTCCCAGGAGGTCAGAATGATGCCTTCCTCGGCCAGTGCCGGACGGATGATCTCGGTGAAGACGCGCGAGTGGCGCTGCTGCAGGGCTTCTGCGGATTCGCGGAGCTGCTCCAGCTGCTCCACGGGGCTGAGGCCGGCAGCCGACGGCACGGCCAGGCCGGCGGCGATGCGGCGCTTGAGGCCGGCTACGCGGACCATGAAGAACTCGTCAAGGTTGGAGGCGAAAATGGACAGGAAGTTGACCCGCTCCAGCAGGTACAGCTCGGGATCCTCCGCCAGTTCCAGCACCCGGGCGTTGAACGCGAGCCAGCTCAGTTCCCGGTCCAGGAAGCGGTCCAGGCTGAAATCGCCCTCAGGCAGCAGGGTCGGGGCGAACTCCGGAATGTCGATGCGGTCCTGGGTGGCCCGGGCAGGTGCTGCTTCCGAGCCGAATCGTGCTGGGGATGGAGCAACGGTATCGGGTTCCATGGAGTCTCCTGTGGTGCTAGAGGCGATGGCAAAAGTCTCAGGGCTGCGGTGCCGGGCCGGGGGTGTGGCAGGCGGACGCGTCCTGAAATCCGCCCGGCACCACTTTACTAGCCCGCCGAGCCGGACACCGGCGCGTACATCACGTCGACGTCCCAGATGGTGAACCCGAGCTTCCGGTACAGTGCGACGGCGGCCTCGTTGTCGGCGTCGACGTACAGCATGATCGCCTGGAGGCCGGCCTTGTGCAGGTATTCGATTCCGGCAATGGTCAGAGCCTTCCCCAGGCCCATGCCCTGGGCCGCCGGGGTGACTCCGACGACATAGACTTCGCCGATGGCCGGGTGCTTGCCGTGCCGGGCATTGACACCGGCGGGATGGATCTTGGTCCAGTGGAAACCCAGCAGGGCGTCGTTGTCCTGCCGGACGGCGAGCAGGAAGCCGGCCGGGTCGAACCACGGTTCGGCGGTCCGGGCCTGCAGGTCGGCCAGCGTCATGGCGCCCTGCTCCGGGTGGTGGGCAAAGGCCTCGGCGTTGGCCTTCAGCCAGGCCTCTTCATCCTGTCCGGGCACGAACGGGCGCAGGATGACGCCGTCGGGCAGCGTGAAGGACGGCGCCTGCGCCTCCAGCGTTTCCGCCTGCAGTTCCGGTGCGGGCCGGGTCAGCCGCATCCGCCACAGTTCACGCACCGGTTCGTAGCCGAATTTCGCGGCCAGTGCGACGGCGGCCTCATGGTTTCCGTGCGACCACACCTTGAGCGGCGGCACGGCCGCGCTGGTGGTGAGCGCCTGCGCCAGGCTGGTTCCCACGCCCTCGGTGCGGTACAGCGGGTGGACCACCAGTTCGGCAACGGCCGAGGCGTCCTGGTCCGCCGGGCGCGGCAGGCTGACGACGGCGATGCCCGCCAGCGCCTGCGCCGTGGACGGATCGGACTTGTCTTCCGGGGCGTAGGTGGCGAACAGCAGCAGCGCATCGGTGTCGGTCTCGGAGGAGCGCAGGTTGACCAGCGTCTGCTCCGACAGCGGCGGGTTTCCGTCATCCTCCTCCGCAGCGGCGACCAGGGCGGTGATGTCCGCCAGGGTGTCGGGATCGGGCGTGCCATGGATCGTCAGGACGGGCCAGTTGACCGATTGCGTTGCGTTCATGGAGTCAGGGTATCCCGGCCGTGCGGTGAAAGGGAGGGGTGCCGCGGGCCGTTCGATTTGGGCCGCCGGATTTCCTTGGGTATAGTCATTTCTCGTTGTTGCGCCGGTTGCCGGCGGCAGCGCGAGGGGGATGCACCAGTGGGGTGCCCGCGATACGTTCGACCCGTATGTCCTCCACAGACTCCTTAAACACTGCAGGACCCGATAGACGGCGGGTCCTGCAGTGTTTAAGGTATCCGTCCCCCTGCTGAGGCGCCGGTGCCGGCAGCAGGGCGGCCCGGTCAGGTCTCCGCGCCGATGCCGTTGCTCTGGTCCTCCGGGACGCGGGTCAGGGTAAAACGGTAGCCGACATTGCGGACGGTGCCGATCAGGCCTTCGTGGTCGGGTCCCAGCTTGGCGCGCAGGCGCCGGACGTGGACATCGACGGTGCGGGTGCCGCCGAAGTAGTCGTAGCCCCAGACTTCGTGCAGCAGCTGGTCGCGGGTAAAGACCCGGCCCGGATGCTGCGCGAGGTACTTGAGCAGCTCGAATTCCTTGTAAGTGAGGTTCAGCGGGGTTCCGCCCACCCGCGCCGTATAGCTCGCCTCATCGATGACGACGCCGGCCGCATGGATTTCGGTGCTGCTTTCCGCTTCGGCCGTGCTGGCCCGAGCCATGACCAGGCGCAGCCTGGCTTCAACTTCCGCGGGGCCGGCAGTGTCAAGGACGACGTCGTCCGCCTGCCAGTTCGCCGAGACCGCAGCCATCCCGCCCTCGGTCAGCACCAGGATCAGCGGCGTGCTCAGCCCCGTGGTGCGCAGCAGCTGGGTCAGCGAGCGGGTCCCTACCAGGTCCTTGCGCGCATCCACCAGAATGACGTCGCAGGGATCGGTGTCCAGCAGCGCCGTCGGCTCGGCCGGCAGGATGTGGACCTTGTGGTTCAGCAGCTCCAGGGCAGGCAGGACCTCCATGGACGGCCCGGTGCTATTGGTCAACAGCAGAATGTGCGGCATGTGTCCTCCAAGGGATTGAATTGCGCACAGCGGTGGGCGGATCCGCGGGGTACAGCACGTCCCCATGCACACCGGCACCTGGACCGTGCTCCCCGCAGATGAATGGTCGAATTATACCTAGGTGCCCCCGGCTGCGCCCCGTAAATTGGTCCGGTTCACACAAAAACCCGCCGGTAGGGCAGGATGGCAGGGTGAAAACCTGGAGCATGGCGGCTGTCGCTGCGCTGGCAATTTCCGGTATCGTCGCGGCATCGTATCTGTCCCTGAACGTGCTGGTAACAGTTGTGGGGCTGGTCACCGTGATGGTGGCTGCCGGCTGGCCGCACCTGCTGGAGGTGCCGGCCAGGAAGACGCTCTCAACCGTTATTGCGCTGAGCGGTCTGGCCGCCGTGGCTGCTGCCCTGCTTGCTCCCGCCGGCAGCCTCCTGATGTGGCTTCCCACCGCCGTCGCGCTCGGCGTAGCTGCGGTCTTCGTCGTGCAGCTGCTGCGCGGAACCGGTCAGAGCCACCGGCTGGAATCCACCCTCGGTGCCGCCACCGGCGTCCTGCTGGCAGGCATGGGATCGGGCTGGGTCGCCGCCGACCGGCTGGCGGCCAGTACGGCCAAGCCGGGGATAATGCTGGTCACCGGACTGACCATGCTCGTGGCGCTGGCGGTCTGCGAGATCCCCTGGCCGGACCGCATTGTGGCGCCTCTGGCCGTCGTCATGGCCGCACTCGCAGGAGCGCTGGCCGCCGCGCTGTTCGCGGGCGTCCCTCCGGCGGTGGCCGCCGCGGTTGCCGCCGCCGCTGCGGCGGTGCTGGCGTCCTTCCGCCGCCTGATCCTGGCCGGCAAGGGGCCGGGAAACTGGCTGGCAGCGCTGTCGCTGGCGGGAGCACCGGTGCTGGCCATCGGCTCGCTGGTGTACTTCATCGACAAGCTGCTGCTGGCCTAGCGTTACGTGCGCGCGGCAAAGTCAGTTTTAGGCGGAACCTCGGGTTAGGATGAAGCCATGTCGCTTGTAGCTCTTGAAATCTTCTTCATTGTCCTGATTGTTATTGCCGGCTTGGCCATGGCTGGAGTTGCCGCCTTGGTTGTTGGACGCTTGTTCAAGGGCCAGAAGTAACCGACCCTTCAGAAACGGTCCGCCTCATGCCTATTGAGATTCCGACTGACCTGACACCCGAACTCGTGCCGCTGTCATGGCTGCTGGGGACGTGGGAGGGCAACGGACGCCTGGGCGAGGGGCACGCGGACTCGGAATACTTCTTCCAGTCCATGTCCTTCAGCCAGAACGGACTGCCCTTCCTGCGGTACAGCGCGGAGAGCTGGCTCACGGATGAGGAGGGCACAAAGCTGCGTCCCCTCTCCGTCGAAACCGGCTTCTGGGCGCTGGACCGAAAGCTGGTTGACGCCGATGTTGGGCCGGGCCTGGTTCCCGCGGACATCGTGCCCGCACTGAAGTCCGCGGATGAAGTGGAGCAGTTGCGCAATGCGGACGGCGGGTTCGACATCACGGCCACGGTGGTCCATCCGGGCGGAATCGCCGAGCTGTACTACGGGCAGATCAAGGGTCCGCAGATCCAGCTCTCCACCGACGTGGTGATGCGCGGTGTCCATTCCAAGGAATACTCCGCCGCGACCCGCATTTTCGGCCTGGTCCAGGGGGACCTGTACTGGCGCTGGGACGTCGCCACCCCAGGCGGGGCGCTGGAAGCGCATGCCTCCGCGATCCTGAAGAAGGTCTCCGCCCGGCAGGCGGAATAGTACCGGCCCGAAGGAGCGTTCACCCGATATGACCTACAAGAGCCCCCTGCTTTCGCGCCCCGGCGCCGTCGAAGCCACCGGCATGGATGCGGGCGTTGCTGCCCACTACGGGGAGCCGCTGCGTGAGCAGCGCGCCCTGGCCATGGCGGGCGCAGTCGTCGACCTGTCCCACCTGGGCGTGGTCACCGTGGCCGGACCGGATCGCCTGAGCTGGCTCAATACCCTGTCTTCGCAGCTGCTGCTGGGCCTGGAACCCGGCCAGAGCACTGAAACCCTGCTGCTGACCGTCCAGGGCCGGATTGAATACGATGCGCAGGTGATCGACGACGGCACGGCCACCTGGCTGATCGTCGAGGCGGCCGAGGCCGCTGGCCTGGCCGACTGGCTGACCAGGATGAAGTTCATGCTCCGCGTCGAGGTGGCGGATGTCTCCGCCGACTGGGCGGTGGTCGGATCGGTGCGGCCCATCGGGGCCTGGACCGGCCGGCCGGTCTGGACCGATCCGTGGCCGCACGTGGGCACGGGCGGCTACGCCTACACCCCAGTGGCGGAAGACGCCCATCCCGGACTCGACCGCCCCTGGCATGAGTACCTGCTGCCCGCGTCGGAACTGGAAACCGCGGTGGCGGCCCTGGAGGCAGACGGGACCGTGCTGGCCGGGGTGTGGGCCGCAGAGGCCCTTCGCATCGCGGCCTGGCGCCCGAGGTTCGGGGCGGAAACCGATGACAAGACGATCCCGCATGAACTGGACCTGATCCGCACCGCCGTCCATTTGGCCAAGGGCTGCTACAAGGGCCAGGAAACGATTGCCCGGGTCCACAACCTGGGCCATCCGCCGCGGCGGGTGGTCTTCCTGCAACTGGACGGTTCCCAGCACACGCTGCCCAAGGCCGGCGCCGCCGTCGTTCTCGGCGAGCGCAGGGTGGGTGCGGTGACATCCGTGGCCCAGCACTATGAGATGGGTCCGGTGGCACTGGCGGTCATCAAGCGGTCGGTTGATCCCGCCGCCGACCTGACGGTCGACGACGACGGTGAGCTGTACGCCGCGGCGCAGGAGGTCATCGTTGCGCCGGACGCCGGCCAGGTGGTGGGGCGCCGGACCGGCTTCCTGCGCGGCCCGCACTAGGATTCCGCAGGCCCCGGTGGCCGCCGGAGCTGCTGCTGCCGCAGGCCGCTACTGGCCCAGGAGCACGGAGGTCTGGCTGCCGCATTCGATGAAGCCGAGGGTTTCGGCCGTACGGCGGGCGGCGAGGTTGCCGACGTCCGCGCGCCACTGCGGGACCAGGCCCTCGCTCAGCGCCTCCTCCAGGGCGATGGCCGCGATATAGCTGGCCAGCCCCTTGCGCCGCACAGCGGGGGCGGTCAGGACGCCCATGTGCGCCAGTATCCCTTCCCAGATCTCGAAGCCGGCACCGGCCAGCGGCAGCTGGTCCTCCTCCTTCAGCAGCACGAACTGCCGGTCGAGGCCGGAGAGGCCGACCTCCGCTACGTCGTCGGGCGGACACAGCTCCTCGAGCTTGAGGCTGTGCTTGCTGTCAAAGGACACCACCGTGCTCCGGGACGGAACCACGTCCAGGAAGTCGTCGGTGAAGTAGAGCGCGGCGGCGCCCAGTCCGCGCCCCCCGTGTCCGCGGCACAGGTTCAGCAGCGTCCGGTGCTCGGCCAGTTCCTCATCCGTCAGGTCCCCGGCGGCGTCCAGGGCCCACGACGGCCCGGCCAGGACAGAGGTTCCGAAAAGCCGGACAAAGCTGAGTTTGGAGGCCTCTTCATCGGTGCGGAGCAGGCGGTCCCCGGCACCGGCGGCCGCAGCCAGGGCGCCGTCCGGCAGGCCCAGCCGCCGGGACCATGCAAGCTGAACGATCGCGGTGGTACCTGGATCCAGCGTCATAGCAAACACGCTACAGTCCGGCGGAAATGGCTGGCCAGAGCAGCGCGGCTTTCAGCCAAAGAGGATGGCTGCTTCGTCGTACCGGTCCTGCGGAACCGTCTTCAGGTTGCCCAGGGCGCTCTCCAGAGTGCGGTGCTCGATATGGGTTCCGTGCAGCGAGACCATGGTGCCCCAGCGTTCCTCGACGACGGAGTCGACGGCGGCCATGCCCAGACGGGTGGCCAGGACCCGGTCGAAGGCGCTGGGCACTCCGCCGCGCTGGATGTGCCCCAGCACGGTTGCGCGGGTCTCGATCCCGGTCCGGGCCTCGATCTCCGGCGCCAGCAGTTCGCCGATGCCGCCCAGGCGGGGACGGCCGAACGTGTCCAGGCCGCGCTCCGAATGTGCGATCTGCTGCCCCTCGGGCACAAAGCCCTCGGCCACCACAACCAGCGGGGCGCGGCCGCGGTCGCGCGCCTCCGTGACCCATTCAGCGATCTGGTCCATGCTGACCTGCTGTTCCGGAATCAGGATGGCATGGGCGCCGGAGGCCATGCCGGCGTGGAGGGCGATCCAGCCGACATTCCGGCCCATGACTTCGGCCACCATGCAGCGGTGATGGGATTCGCCGGTGGTGCGGAGCCGGTCGATCGCCTCGGTGGCGATCTGGACGGCGGTGTCGAAGCCGAAGGTGTAGTCCGTGGCGTTGAGGTCGTTGTCGATCGTCTTCGGGACGCCGACGATCTTGATGCCCTCATTGGTCAGCCGCTTGGCGGCCGCCAGCGTTCCCTCGCCGCCGATGGCGATGATGGAGTCGATGCCCAGATGCTTCATGATCTTCTGGATCGCTTCCGGTCCGCCGCCGTTCTCGAACGGATTGGTCCGGGACGTGCCCAGGATCGTGCCGCCCTGCTTGGAGATGCCACGCACGGCCTGCCGGTCGAGTTCCATGACATCGCCTTCGACAACACCCCGCCAGCCGTCGCGGTAACCAACGAACTCAAGATCGTGGACCTTGACGCCTTTGAGCACTGCGCCGCGGATGACGGCGTTAAGCCCGGGACAGTCGCCGCCGCTGGTGAGAATGCCGATTTTCATAAAGGCCCAAATCCTCCAAGGTACCGAAACAGGAAGGGCACCCCATTGGGCCCTCTCCGAGTCTAGCGGCAGGTATCGCACCGCTCATAAGATACCCCGCTGCATGGCCACCACGACGGCCCGAGTCCGGTCGTCGACGTCGAGCTTGCCGAAGATCCGCAGCAGGTGGGTCTTGACCGTGGTATCCGCGATGAACAGGCGTGCTGCGATCTCCGGATTGCTCAGGCCCTGGGCAACGGAACGGAGCACCTCGATCTCCCGGGGCGACAGCGCCGGCAGCTCCGGCTGCCGCATGCGGGAGATCAGTTTGGCGGCGATCGGCGGCGCCAGTACCGTTTCCCCGCGGGCCGCTGCGAACACCGCGTCGATAATGGTCTCTCCGGGCGTGTCCTTGAGCAGATAGCCGACGGCGCCGGCCTCCACCGCGCGCATGATGTCCGTGTCGCCGTCGTAGGTTGTCAGGACCAGGACCTTCGCGGCCGGGTGGGATGCGCGCAGCTGGGCCGTGGCGTCCGCGCCGTCCATGCCCGGCATGCGCAGGTCCATCAGCACCACATCGGGGGAATGTTCGACGACGGCGGCCAGCGCCGCGGCGCCGTCGCCCGCTTCGCCGACGACCACAATGCCATCCTCCGTGGCCAGCAGGCCGGCGAGGCCGGCACGGACTACGGGATGGTCGTCCGCAATGACGACGCGGATTGGTTCAGCGTCCACCTCAAGCTCCTTCCGGATCGACGGGAACGGACACGGACACCTGAGTTCCGCGTCCCGGGGCGGAATCGACCTGCATGCTGCCGCCGATCTCCGCGATCCGCGCGGCCATGGACCGCAGCCCGAACCCTTCCCGCGGCGAGTCCGGGTCGAAGCCGACGCCGTCGTCGTCCACGGTGAGGGACAGGACGCCGGAATCCTGGGCCAGCGCCAGCCTGGCCGTTGCCGCCTGCGCATGGCGGCGGACATTCGTCAGTGCCTCCTGCGCCGTGCGCAGCACGGCAACCTGCTGGATGGGTGTGAGCGGCGGCAACACCCGGGGCAGCTCCAGTGCCAACGCCGTCCGGCCGCCGGCGGGAAAGGCGGACCGCAGGCGGTGCAGCGCCCCGAGCAGGTTGCCGCCCTGCAGCGGCGCTGGCCCCGACGCTGCAATCAGCGCCCGGGCCTCATGCAGGTTGTCCCGGGCGGTGGACTGGATGGCTTCCAGCCGGTCCGCTACGGAGGCGCCCGGATCCTTGCGCAGCTGGGCCTGGGCCGCTTCGGTGAGCATCACGATCGAGGTGAAGCCCTGGGCCAGGGTGTCGTGGATTTCCCGGGCGATCCGTTCGCGTTCCATCAGCGCGCCCTGAGCCTTGTGGGCGGAGGCCAGCTCGGACTGGGCCGCGTCCAGTCTGGCCAGCAGTTCGGCACGTTCCTCGCTCTGTTCAATGATCCTGTAGATCCACAGGCCCAGGGCCGTGCTGGCGATGAAGGAGATGCTGGACTGGACCAAGGATGAGGCCACAGAAGCGCCGTTCAGTCCGCCGCGCATGGTGATCTGTCCGGCAGCTATCAGGACGCAGACAAGTCCGGTGAGCAGCAGGCCCAGCCGCCGGTCCTGCGAAAACATCCAGATCTGTGGGAACGCGATGAAGAGGACCATCAGCCCGGCATTGGAGGTGAAGGCCAGGAAGGTAATGACTGCCACCAGGATGCCCAGATAGAACCTGGGGCGCCACGTGCCCATGTCCTGCCGGCGGGTGAGGAACGGATAGGCTGCCCCCAGCACTGCCAGGGCACCGAAGAGCCGGAAGTCCGTGGTCTGGTCGGAATCGACGGTGAGGATGAACAGCACCAGGACGGCCAGCGCGGCATAGAACGCGATGTGCCACCAGTGCATGGTGCGGGCCCAGACAGAATGGTCCGGGAGCAGATGGTCCGTCCCGGCCGTCCGGTGTTTCCGGTCCCTCCGGGCGGCAGCGATTCCGTGCGTCATGGCTGCAACTCTATTTTCCGGGCGGCCATTTGAAGGTAAGCCGCGCTGCCAGCAGCCCCACCGCCAGCCAGGCCAGGAGCACAGCCGCGCTGAGGCCGACGTTCCACACACCGGCCGGTTCCGCGGCGGCGAACTCCTCCGGCAGGAAGACCGAACGCAGCCCGCTGGCGGTCCACCGCAGCGGAAACAGGTTGGACAGGTTCTGCAGCCACTCCGGCAGCTGGCTGAAGGGAAAGTAGACTCCGGACGTGAAGGACAACAGCAGCACCGGGATCACGGCGAGCGCCGAGGCGCTCTGGGCGGTACGCGGAAGGGAGGCGAAGGCGATGCCGATGGCGGACCAGGCCGCCGTGCCCAGCAGGATCAGCCAGCCGGCGGTGAACCACTGTTCGGCCGTTTCCGGCAGGGGCACGTCGAAGAGGAACCTGGCCGCCAGCAGCAGCAGGATGGACTGGGCGCCGATGACGTAGAGCGTCTGTCCGGTCTTGCCCAGGAAATAGGAGAGCACGGGCAGCGGCGTGCCGGCCAGGCGCTTGATGGCTCCGTTGAACCGTTCCGCCGCGACGTAGTTGCTCAGGTTCTGGAAGCCGCTGAGGATGGTTCCCAGGGCCAGCATGCCCGGCAGGTAGTAGTGGGCCGGGGTGATCCCGCCCGCCCCGTCGGGTCCCGCCCCAAAGGACGGCTCAGTGCCGAAGACGCTGCCGAACAGCCCCATCATGATGACCGGGAAGAACAAGGTCAGAACCAGGGACAGCGGATCCCGGTTGAAGATCCTGATGTCGACCACGGTCCGGTTGAGGCCAAGGGCCAGCGTATTAGGACGCCAGTGCTCCGCCGTCGGCTGTGTCTGCCGGGTTGAGGTGTTCATTTCACGGCCTCCTCGAGGGGCGCGGCTTCGCGGGATCCTGCACCTTCAGCGGTGCCATCTTGAGCAGCGCCGGCGGCAGCTGCGGCGTGGGCATCGAGCAGCTGCAGGTAGACGCTCTCCAGGTTGGGGCGCCGGACCTCGAGCCCTGCCGGTTCTACGGTTCCGCCGCGGCTGAGGCGGTGGACCAGCGCGGCGGGGTCCGCCGTCGTCTCCTCATGCCAGTTGCCGCCGTCGCGCCAGCGCACGCGGGGGACGCGCAGTTCCGGCCCGCCGAGGCCCGCCGGGGTCCCCTCCGCGATCAGGGAACCGCCCGCGATCACGCCCAGGCGGTCCGCCAGCGCCTCCGCTTCCTCCAGATAGTGGGTGGTGAGCAGGATCGTGGTGCCGTCCTTGCCGAGGCCGCGGATCAGTTCCCAGAAATGCCGGCGCGCCTCCGGGTCGAAGCCGGTGGTCGGCTCATCGAGGAAAAGCAGCTCCGGGCTGCCGATCAGCCCCATCGCCACATCGACGCGCCGCCGCTGGCCGCCGGAGAGCGAGGAAATCCGCGCACCTGCCTTGTGCTCCAGTCCGACGGCGGCAATCACCTCATCGACGCGTCGCGGCCGCGGGTACAGGGCGGCAAGGTTCCGGAGGGATTCGGCGAGTTTCAGCTCGCCGGCGTCGGTGGCTTCCTGGAGTACGACGCCGATCCGTGCCCTGAACGCGGGCGGTGCCTTGTGGGGGTTGCAGCCGAGGACGGAGACCGTTCCGCTGGTGGCCCTCCGGTGCCCCTCGAGGACTTCGATCGTCGTGCTCTTGCCGGCGCCGTTGGGACCGAGCAGCGCATAGGTTTCACCCCGCCGGACGCTGAAGGAGAGCCCGTCGACGGCCAGGAAGGTGCCGCCCTTGGGTTTGGCGTAGCTCTTGGTGAGGCGGTCGACGCTGATGACGTATTCGGCTGTGGGTCCGGTATCCGGGGCGCTGTTTGGCATGGTTCCAGTGTTCCGTGCGACCGGGAACCGGCGGCAGGTGCGGAAGACTGAATCCGGTGTCCACCGGCCGGAGGACAACAGGCTGCCCAGAACCGCGTCCGCCCCCGGCCAAAGGGCCGGGGCGGACGATGCCAACGGATGGCCGCTAGCGGCGGGAGCGGGCGGAGCTGATCAGCTTTTCCAGGGCGATGGTGCCGTCATACTTCGGCAGCAGCAGCCACGCCACCAGGTAGGTCCCGATGCCCACGGACGGCAGCAGGAACAGCAGCAGGGTTGCGATGCGGACAATCGTGACGTCCCAGCCGAACTTTGCCGCGATGCCGCCGCAGACTCCGCCCACCCATCGTTCGGGCCCCCGCTTGATGGGGAAGGAACGCAGCGTGTTGAAGAACTTGTCCATGTTTGAAGCCACTTTCTTCGCAGATGGTTACTTTTTGGAGTTTTTCCGGGTGGCGGCGACCAGGCCGCCGATGACCAGGGCCAGTCCCGAGCCGAGCAGCAGCCCCAGGAAGACATACCCCAGGTCGAAGGTGATGTCCGCCAGCTGTGCGGCCAGGATCAGGACGCCGATCACGGCAATCACCAGTCCCCACACAATAGTCCCGACGCGTGTTCCGCGCTCGGCTTCCAGCAGCGGGGCGGCAGGCGGGGCAGGCAGTTCCGTGGTGCGCTCGCCGTCGTGCTTGTTGTGCGGCTTATTACTTGGCTTATTGCTGGATTCAGTGGACATCATTCCACCTCGCTGATGTCGGTTGTGATGGTGACGGAGCTGAAGGCCCCGCGGATGTCCAGGACAATGCGGTTGCCGGAGCCATCGTCATTCAGGGTGAAGTTCCGGCGCTGCTCGGGCCCGAAATCCTGGTCGGCGGCTCCGTCCAGCCCGACGGCTTCGACAGAGCTGAAGGCCAGCTGGGACCGGACTTCGACCGGGACGTTGTCCGGGACCACGATGGTCATGTTCCCGGCCGCTACCTGCACCGGGACCACGGTCCGTCCCGTGGGCTCGGCCTGGCCGAGGTACCTCAGGTCGAGAGTGCCGCGGCCGGCCGCTACGGTATAGCCTTCGCTGGCCGGATCGGTAATGCTGGGCCGCCAGGTCGTGCTGTTGGCCATGACGCTGTTGACGGTGGCGACGCCCGCGCCGTAAAGGACGGACATGACCACCGCTGCGACGGCGAAGAAGCTGATGATGCCTGCACCGCGGCCGCGGGCGCCCAGGATGACGATGCCGATTCCCAAGACCACCATGGCTGCCGCGAGTGCGACGGCGATGGGGAACCCGCCCAGCGACAGCACGTTTCCGACGTGGAGTGCCATCAGACCCGCGCCGACCAGCAGCGCGCTGCCGGTGATCAGTGCGACCTGCGCACCGGTGGGGCCCGGTGTGTATTTGATCGGCCGTGCCGGCCGCGGGGCCGCTGCGGACCGCTGCCCGCCGGGAGGGAAGGAACCCGGAGGCACGGAACCCGGCGGCATGGGCCCTGGGGAGTATGGGCCCGGGGGATAGGTGCCTGGCGCAGAGGGGCGCGGCGGATAGGAACCGGCCTGCTGGGACGGGTAGATCGGCTGCGTCGCCGCTTCGGACCGGTGCATGCCGGGATGTCCGGGGCCGTGTTCGGGACCGGGGACCGGGCCCGGCACGGGCGCCCCGGGCGGCTGCTGCTTCATGTGTTCTCCATTCGGTGCGGAATATTGCCTGCGCGGGGAACCGGCGTCGTTCCTGTTGCGGTTGACCAGCCACATGACGAAGCCGACCACCAGACCGATCCACAGGACCGCCCAGAGGAATCCACCGAATGGGTTCCCGTCGTAGCCAAAGACGCTGAAGGCCGGATTGAACAGGCCGATGATCGTGACCACGAGCGCCCCGGTCATGCCGGCCGTCCAGACACCCCGACCCGCTTCCTGGACATGGATGCGGCCGTCCGGTTCAGGCAGCAGCGCCCAGGCGACGCCGTAGAGCAGTACGCCGATGCCGCCCAGGAAGAACAGCAGCACGAACAGGCCGCGGACCAGGATCGGATCGATGTCCCAGCGGTGGGCAACACCGCTGGCGACACCGCCGACCCACCGGTCCGGTCCACGCACCAGGCCGAGGCTGCGGACCCATTCGAAGAAGCTGCGCTGTCCGGAGCCCGTCTGCGGGGGAACCTGGTAACCGGCGGTCCCTGCCTGCGGCGGCAGGTGGTAGCCGGCATGCGGGCCGCCCGGGGCGCCATGTGGGGCGGCACCCGCGGTGGCGTCCGCGCTTTCGCCGGTGCCGCCGTCGTTCGCCGGGGCCGGACCGCCTCGGTTGGCGTCCGCGGAGCCGGAAGCCGGGGAGCCGGACAGGGTGGAACCGGAATTCGCGGACCCGGAATTCGCGGACCCGCGTGGGGCCGGCGGTTCCTGCGGCGTGCCCGCTTCGCCGCTGCCGCCATCGGCGGCAGGGTCTGGGTGTGAGTTCATATTTCAATCTTGTCCGCGGCCCGCATCCGATTCCATGGGGGGCTACCCTGAACGGTCCCTGACCCACCCCCGGACGTCCCTGGATAATGCCCCGCGGAACCGGCGGACATGCTTGGATTAACCCATGAGGCCCCCGTTGATCCGTTCCAATGACCGCGTGCTCGCGGGCGTTTGCTCCGGGCTGGCCATCCATCTGGGACTTCAGGTCAACCATGTGCGTCTGGCCATGGCCGCGCTGGCGCTGGCGGGCGGCGCCGGGATCTTCCTGTATGCCTGGCTGTGGATCCTGGTGCCTACGGCGGAGGAGCGGCAGCGGAAGGAACCGCGCAACCCGCTCAGCATCGCCGACAATTTCGATCCCCTGGTCGGTGTGCAGCCCGGCGGCCCGCGGGTCGTCCCCGGTGACCAGCAGCCCGGCTTGGCCCAGCCCGCCGGCACGGACGGCACGGGGCTGCCCGGTCTCGAGGAACCCCGCACCGTGCCGCCGGGTACTGTGCCGCCGGGCTGGCAGGAAAGCGGCGCTGCCCAATCCGGCGGCCCGTCTGGCGCCGCCTTCGCGCCGCGACGGACCGGCCTGAGTGTGGGCATCAAGGAGATCGTGACCGGCGCTGTGCTGCTGGTGGCATCGGCGGTGTTCCTGGCCCAGCAGCTGGGAGCCGAGATCCGCTGGGACATGTGGCTGCCGGTGGCCGCGATTGCCCTCGGGGCAGTCATCGCCTGGCTGCAGCTGGACGACAACCGCCGGACCGGGCTGATGAACCGGGCGGGAGCCGGCAAGGCCTTCGGAATGCTCCGGCTGGTGACCGGACTGGTGCTGGTGATCGTCGGTGTGCTGGTGATGGTGTCCGGACTGGCTTCATGGCCCCAGATCTGGTCCTCGCTGCTGGCCTCCCTCGCCGTCCTGGCCGGCGTGGCGCTGGTGCTGGCTCCGTGGGGGCTGAAGTTCTGGCGGGACCTGGAAGCCGAACGGACCGGGCGCATCCGCGAGACCGAACGGGCCGAAATCGCCGCGCACCTCCATGATTCCGTCCTGCAGACCCTGGCCCTGATCCAGAACCGGGCTTCATCCGAGCAGGATGTGACCCGGCTGGCCCGGGCACAGGAGCGGGAACTGCGCCAGTGGCTCTACGGGGACGCGTCGCGGAACGCCGGAAACCTGGCCGACCGGATCCGTGCGGTGGCCGCGGAGATCGAAGACGCCTACGGCCACCCGATCGATGTGGTGGCGGTGGGCGATGCACCGATGAGTCCGGCCCGGGAGGCCCTGGTCCAGGCCAGCCGGGAAGCGCTGCTGAACGCGTCCAGGCATGCGGGAGGGTCCATCTCCGTATACCTTGAAGCGGGAAGCACCGGGGTGGAAGTGTTCATCCGGGACCGGGGTCCCGGCTTCGACCTGGATGCCATCCCCGAGGACCGGCTGGGTGTCCGGGAATCCCTGATCGGCCGGATGCAGCGGCATGGCGGGTCCGCGGCGATCAGGACCGACCCGACCGGAACGGAAGTCCAGCTGACCTTGCCGCACGAAGCCGAGGGAGAAACATCATGAATCCGGAACCGACTTTGCCCGTCCGCATCGTCATCGTCGATGACCATGCCATTTTCCGCTCCGGGCTCCGGGCCGACCTGGATGAGCGGATCCAGGTCATCGGCGAGGCTGCCACGGTGGAGGAGGCCATCGCCGTCATCCGCGGAAGCCAGCCGGACGTGGTGCTGCTGGACGTCCACCTTCCCGGCGGGCTGGGCGGCGGCGGAGCCGAGGTGCTGGCCGGCTGCGCGGACATGCTGGGCTCGACCCGCTTCCTGGCCCTGAGCGTTTCCGACGCCGCTGAGGACGTGGTCACGGTGATCCGGGCCGGTGCCCGCGGCTATGTCACCAAGACGATCTCCGGCGCGGAAATTTCCGATGCGGTGTGCCGGGTGGCCACCGGCGACGCGGTCTTTTCGCCGCGCCTGGCAGGGTTCGTACTGGATGCTTTCGGCACGGCGGCAGTGGCCAGCGTCGACGATGAGCTTGACAGGCTGTCCGCCCGGGAACTGGAGGTCATGCGGCTGATTGCCCGCGGCTACAGCTACAAGGAAGTAGCCAAGGAACTGTTCATCTCGATCAAGACCGTGGAAACCCACGTGTCGGCGGTGCTGCGCAAGCTCCAGCTGTCCTCCCGCCATGAACTCACCCGATGGGCCGCGGCCCGCCGCCTGCTCTGAACCCTGCGGTCCGGGCGCCGGGAGCTACTTTGCCTTGCCGAGGAACTCCTGCATGCGGCCGACGCCGGTGGCCAAGTCCTCGTCGCCCAGCGCATACGACAGGCGCAGGAACCCGCTGGGGCCAAAGGCCTCACCGGGGACGACGGCGACCTCCACCTTGTCGAGGATCAGTGCCGCCAGCTCGGCGGATGTCGCCGGGCGGACCCCGTCGATCTCCTTGCCCAGCAGGCCGCGGACATCGGCGTACACATAGAAGGCGCCCTTGGGCGTGGGGCAGTCGACGCCGTCGATCTGGTTAAGCATGTCCACGATCGTCTTGCGGCGGCGGTCGAAGGCGACCTTCATCTCGGAGACGGCCGTCAGGGGCCCGGAGACAGCGGCAAGGGCGGCCATCTGGGAAACATTGGCCACGTTGGAGGTGGCATGGGACTGCAGGTTGGTGGCTGCATTGATGACATCCTGCGGGCCGACCATCCACCCCACGCGCCAGCCGGTCATGGCATAGGTCTTGGCAACACCATTGAGGATGACCACCTTGTCGCCCAGCTCCGGAGCTGCGGTGGCGATCGAGGTGAAGGGCACGCCGTCGTAGGTCAGGTGCTCGTAGATCTCGTCGGTGACGACCCACAAGCCCTTGGCTGCCGCCCACTGGCCGATTTCCCTGGTCTGCTCCGGGCTGTAGACAGCGCCGGTGGGATTGGAGGGGGAAACGAACAGCAGCACTTTGGTGCGTTCGGTCAGCGCAGCCTCGAGCTGGTCGATGGTGACCAGATACCCCTGCTCAGGACCGGCGAATACCTCCACCGGCACGCCGCCGGCCAGCCGGATGGCCTCCGGATAGGTCGTCCAGAACGGCGTCGGAACGATGACCTCGTCACCCGGATCCAGCAGGGTGGCGAAGGATTCGTACACCGCCTGCTTGCCGCCGTTGGTGACCAGCACCTGCGACGGATCGACCTGGTAGCCGGAATCGCGCTTCGTTTTCTCGGCGATCGCCTGCTTCAGCTCCGGCAGGCCGCCGGCAGGGGAGTAGCGGTGGAACCGGGGCTGACGTGCCGCCTCGATGGCGGCGTCGACGATGTAACCGGGGGTGGGGAAGTCCGGCTCTCCGGCCCCAAAGCCGATGACCGGCCTGCCCGCAGCCTTCAATGCCTTGGCCTTGGCGTCGACGGCAAGAGTCGCGGATTCGGCGATGGAAGAGATGCGCTGGGAAATGCGGCGTTCGGCAGACATGAGGATCCCGTCTGGTCTGGGGGGAGGCTGGCAGGGAGAAATTCTCGTGGGTCCAGTCTATGCATGGTTGCCTTTCACCGGCGCGAGGCCGTTTATCGATTTGGTTCGATCTGGGCCATAATGGGTGAAGTTCGATGAGCCGGTGGGCTTCAGTTCGACGGATCGCCAAAGATTGCGTAGACTGGACCCTCGGTGTTGAAATCACCATGATGGTTTGCGCTCGCGAATGGGCCCCAGGCACCTTCGCGGCAGACCGGTGAAATCGATCCATAGGGTAGTGGCGCAATTGGTAGCGCAGCGGTCTCCAAAACCGCAGGTTGCAGGTTCGAGTCCTGTCTGCCCTGCGCATGGCTGTCAAGTGCAGTTCAGCATTCAGGTCCTGAAGCAGCAGTTCACGCACTCAATGACGCGCAACCGCTGCAGGGACCGTGTGACCGAAACGGATGAGTGAGGTAGTGGTGACCGAGACGGCTGCTAGCAGCTCCAAGGGGCGCCCCTCCGGCAGCAGGAAGACCGAGAAGCGCGGGATCTTCGCCAGGCTCATTCTCTTCGTCCGCCAGGTAGTTGCCGAACTGAAGAAGGTAGTGACGCCAACCCGCAAGGAGTTGCTCAACTACACGCTCGTGGTGATGACCTTCGTCATCATCATGATGCTGATCGTGGTCGGTCTGGATTTCGTCTTCGGTGCCGGTGCACTCTGGATCTTCGGTGACGGTGCCGGCGGCCAGTAACGTCGCGGGCCGGGACCCGGGCCACCAGAGCCAGCGGGATCCGGCAGCCCTGAGCCGGTACGAATCAAGAAGAGCCCTGAAGAAGAAAGCAGGAATACCAAGTGTCCGAGCATGAACTCGAACGGCAGATCGATGAGGAAATTGATCTCGGGAACGAGGACCAGGTAGCCGAAGCCGACGTCGACGCGACGCCGGCTTCCGACGTTGCCGAGGACGCTCCGGCGGAGGATGCTGCCGCCGAAGAACCTGCCTCCGGCGAAGCAGCGGAGCCCGCTGAAGCCGCGGCTGAAGAACCTGCCACCGACGAAGGTGAGGCGCCCGCTGAAGCGGAAGCCCCTGCCGAGGATCCGGTTGCGGCCTTCAAAGCCAAGCTGCGCCGGCAGCCGGGCGACTGGTACGTCATCCACTCCTACGCCGGCTATGAAAACCGGGTCAAGGCGAACCTGGAGACCCGAATCCAGACTCTGGACATGGAAGATTACATCTTCGAGATCCAGGTGCCCATGGAAGAGGTCGTGGAAATCAAGAACACGGTCCGCAAGATCGTCAACCGGGTCCGCATTCCCGGCTACGTGCTGGTCCGGATGGACCTCACGGATGCCTCATGGGGCGCCGTTCGCCACACCCCCGGTGTCACCGGCTTCGTCGGCAACGCCCATAACCCGGTGCCGCTGAGCCTGAACGAGGTGTTCTCCATGCTGGAGCACACCATCGTCGCAGCCGAACCGCAGGCCGGCAAGCCGGCCAAGGCTCCTGCCGCCGCGACCGTCGTCGACTTCGAGGTCGGCGAATCCGTGACCGTGAACGACGGTCCGTTCGAGACGCTGCCGGCCACGATCTCCGAGATCAAGCCGGAGTCGCAGCAGCTGGTGGTCCTCGTGTCGATCTTCGAGCGCGAAACCCCGGTGACGCTGTCCTTCAGCCAGGTCACCAAGATCCAGTAGCAGCGCGGCATTGCCGTAATATTGTTCTTCGTGCCTTCCGGACCTGCTTTGTCCGGATGGTGCGGCCGGCCGGCACGCCATGCCGGCCACCAGCCCACGGGACGCTCCTGTTCCTTGGGAAAGTTAATAGAGAAGGACCCGTACATTGGCTCCCAAGAAGAAGGTCACCGGCCTTATCAAGCTGCAGATCCAGGCAGGTGCTGCTAATCCAGCTCCTCCGATTGGCCCTGCCCTTGGTCAGCACGGTGTCAACATCATGGAATTCTGCAAGGCGTACAACGCTGCCACGGAATCCCAGCGCGGCAACGTCATCCCTGTGGAAATCACGGTCTACGAAGACCGTTCCTTCACCTTCATCACCAAGACCCCGCCGGCCGCCGAACTGATCAAGAAGGCTGCAGGCGTCCAGAAGGGCTCGGCTACCCCGCACACCACCAAGGTCGCCAAGCTGACCCAGGACCAGGTGCGCGAGATCGCCCAGACGAAGCTGGAAGACCTGAACGCCAACGATGTCGAGGCCGCTGCCAAGATCATCGCAGGCACCGCCCGTTCCATGGGCATTACCGTCGAGTAATTCGGCACCGTTAGAGACATACATAAGGCCTCCGGCTCACACCAGTGATGCACGGCGGCGCGTGGCAGGGCCGGGCGCGGTCCGCAGACCACAACTGCACAAGGAGAATAAGCAGATGGCAAAGCGCAGCAAAGCATATGAGGCAGCTGTAGCGAAGATCGAGGCGGACAAGCAGTACGCCCCGTTCGAGGCAGTTTCCCTCGCGAAGGAAACCAATCCTTCCAAGTTCGACGCAACCATTGAGGTTGCTTTCCGCCTGGGCGTCGACCCGCGTAAGGCGGACCAGATGGTCCGCGGCACCGTCAATCTGCCGCACGGCACCGGCAAGACCGCACGGGTCCTGGTCTTCGCCACCGGTGACAAGGCAGAGGCCGCACTGGCTGCCGGAGCCGACTTCGTTGGATCCGACGACATGATCGAGAAGGTCGCCGGCGGATGGACCGACTTTGACGCCGCCGTCGCGACCCCGGACCTGATGGGCAAGGTCGGACGCCTGGGCAAGGTCCTCGGCCCGCGCAACCTGATGCCGAACCCTAAGACCGGCACGGTGACCCCTGACGTCGCCAAGGCTGTCAATGACATCAAGGGCGGAAAGATCGACTTCCGCGTCGACAAGCACTCCAACCTGCACTTCATCATTGGCAAGGCGTCCTTCGACGTCCAGAAGCTGGCGGAGAACTACGCGGCAGCACTGGAAGAGGTCCTGCGACTGAAGCCGTCCGCTTCCAAGGGCCGCTACATCCAGAAGGCAACGGTTTCCACCACCTTCGGTCCGGGCATCCCGGTTGACCCGAGCGTCACCAAGGTCCTGACCGAAGCCTAATCACAGGCATGAAGGGGGCGGAACAGCAGCAGCTGTTCCGCCCCCTTTTCCGTATCCCGCCAGCCGCTACCATAAGTCCATGACCCCGACGCCGGTGCGCCTGGAACGCCTGGACCTTCCCGCAGCCGTCGATTCGGCCGGTGCCGACGGCTTCCACGGCTATGCGCAACTGGCCAACCTCGTGGACGGCGTGATCTACGGCAACAACGACCACTGGGTCAGTCCCGAGGTGCGCCTGGCCGGGTCCCGTCCGACCGACTATGCGGACAGGATCCTGTTCCTGGCCCGGGCCGGCGGCAGGGTCGTCGGCAGCGTGGAAGTGGAACTGCCGCGTACCGACAACCTGCATCTTGGCTATGTGTATGTCATGGTTCATCCGGCCTTCCGGCGGCAGGGCATCGGCTCGGCGCTGCATGCCGCGGCCGAGGCACTCATCGTCACAGCCGGACGCACCACGCTCCAAAGCTGGAGCGAGCGGGCCGCGGATTTCAACACGGGCGGACCCGCCGTCGTCGAACCCGCCACCGGGACCGGCAGCCTTCCCGGCAATGATCTCGGCGTGCGGTTCGCGCAGAGGTTCGGCTACCGGCTGGAGCAGGTGGAGCGGATGAGCGTCCTGCCGCTGCCGGCGGACAGCGGCGTCCTGACCCGGGAGGAGGCCGCGGCACAGTCCGTGGTCGGGCGCGAGTACCAGCTGCTGGCCTGGGACGACCGCTGTCCCGATGAGGTGGTGGACCAGTATGCGCGGCTGCGCCAGCGGATGAGCGTCGATGTGCCCAGCGGGGAGCTGGCGTGGGAGGAAGAGGCATGGGACGCCGCGCGGATCCGCGACTGGGAGCGCCGCCACGCGGAAAAGGGCGGCCGGATGCTGGTCGCCGCGGTCCGGCATGTCCCCTCCGGCCAGCTGGCCGGGCATACCATCCTGGAGTGCTACCCGGACAAGCCGGAGGTGGCCTACCAGGAGGATACGCTGGTGCTCACCGCCCACCGCGGCCACCGGCTGGGCATGCTGCTCAAGGCCCGGAACCTTCGCCGGCTTGCGGAAACCTGGCCACAGGCGCAGCGGCTGTACACGTGGAACGCGGCGGAGAACGCCCACATGCTGGCCATCAACGTCCGGCTCGGATTCGCCTCTGCCGGGTACATCGGCCTGTGGCAGCGGGCCGTCTAGGTCCGCGCGCGGCCCGGCCGTGCCTGGACGCTGTTAAAGTTGGACGGTGACCATCATCCGTGAAGCCACCGCCACCGACGCCGCGCAACTCGCTGCACTGGCCGCCGTCACCTTTCCGCTGGCCTGCCCGCCCGGGACGCTGGCGGAGGACATCCGCGGCTTCCTGGCCACCCAGCTCAGTGCCGCCAGGTTCGCGGACTACATCGCCGACCCGGCCCGGGTGGTGTTCACCGCCGAGGACGACGGCGAATTGGTCGCCTACAGCATGCTGGTCGCCGAGGAGCCAGCGGACCCGGAGGTCGTCGCTGCACTGACGGCCACGCCGAGTGTCGAGCTGAGCAAGTGCTATGTGCACCCTGACCACCACGGGCAGGGCCTGTCCCACGCCCTGATGCAGGCGAGCATCGACTGGGCGGGCCGGGAGCGGAACGGAAGGACCGCCGTCGTACTCTGGCTTGGAGTCAACCAGCAGAACGCCCGTGCCCTTGCCTTCTACGGAAAGTCCGGCTTCCGCCGGGTCGGCACCAAACATTTTACGGTGGGCGCGGTAACGCACGATGATTTTATCCTGGAGCGGCCGCTGCCGGCCAGCGCGGATTTGGAGGCAGCGTCCGCCTTCCGGTAAGGTGGAAACACCAAAGACCGTCGGTCGTTGAATTCCCACCAGAATCCAACCGAAAGTCCCGTGCCCGGGACGGCCTGCGCAGGTGAACGAACGCAACCTCCATGGTGATCCAGCCGTGATCCATCCCGAGGTCAAGCCCCGTGCATCTGCCCGGGGCGTTTTTTATGCGCGGGACCTGACCCCACCGGCACTATCCCCGGAAGGAGGGTTATGGCAACGCCAACCAAGGTGGCAGCAGTTGAAGAAATCACCACTGATTTCAAGGAATCCACTGCTGCAGTCCTAACCGAATACCGCGGGCTCTCCGTTGCACAGCTCAAGGAGCTGCGTCGTTCGCTCGGCCAGGACAACAAGTACTCGGTCGTCAAGAACACCCTGACCGCAATTGCAGCCAAGGAAGCTGGTGTCGAAGCCTTCGAAGGCCAGCTCGCCGGTCCCACTGCAATCGCCTTCATCAAGGGTGATGCAGTTGCAGCTGCCAAGAGCCTGACGGATTTCGCGAAGACCAACCCGCAGCTCGTCATCAAGACCGGTTACTTCGAGGGTAAGGCCCTTGACGCCGGCGAGGTCGCGGCACTGGCTGCTCTTGAGTCCCGTGAGCACCAGCTCGCCCGTGTTGCCGGTGTCCTCAAGGCGCCGATGGCAGCTCTGGCCCGCACCGTCGATGCACTGCGCATCAAGCTCGAGGAGAACGGCGGCGAAGCCGCTGCTCCCGCTGAAGAGGCTGCTCCCGCAGCCGACGAGGCACCCGCCGCAGAAGCTGCCCCGGCAGCTGAGTAGAAGCACGGCTTCTCTCCCAACTCAAAACTCCTGGTGCGCAGGCACCACTTATAGGAAGGACGCCAACCATGGCGAAGCTCACCAACGAAGAGCTCATTGAAGCTTTCAAGGAACTGTCCATCATCGAACTGTCTGACTTCGTCAAGCTGTTCGAAGAGACCTTTGACGTCACCGCTGCTGCTGTTGCCGTTGCCGGCCCCGCCGCTGGTGGCGCTGCTGAGGCTGCTGAAGAGCAGACCGAATTCGACGTCGTCCTCGAAGCTGCCGGCGACAAGAAGATCGCTGTCATCAAGGAAGTTCGCAGCCTGACCTCCCTGGGCCTGAAGGAAGCCAAGGACCTGGTCGACAGTGCTCCGAAGGCTGTGCTGGAAGGCGCGACCAAGGAAGCTGCCGAGAAGGCGAAGGAAGTTCTCGAGGCTGCCGGCGCCACCGTCACCGTCAAGTAATTCCGCTTCACAGCATGGAACAGGCCCTGCTGGGCAGTTCCGCCGAAAAGCCCCACACTCACCGCGAGTGCGGGGCTTTTCGCTTGTTATGGGCCGTCGAGTTATGAGCCCTACATGGGGTCGCTGATGTCCGCGACCGTGGCATCCAGCGCCTTGACCAGCGCATCGGCGTGGACAAAGAGGCTGTAACCGTGTTCGCCGGCGCCCATTGATACGCTTTTACCCAGCATCTGTTCATCGGCGTAGACCGGCCACGGTGTGGTGCTGCCCAGCGGAGTGATGGTGCCCCGCTCGTACCCGGTGGCTTCGAATGCTACATCGGCATTGGGCATGGACAGCTTGTTGACCCCCAGAAGCGTCCGGAATTTGGGCCAGGAGATCTGCCGGTCGCCCGGAATGAGCGCGAAAAGGAAGCTGCCGTTCTGGTGCTTGACCACCAGCGACTTCACGATGTCTGCGGTTTCTATGCCCAGCAGCGCGGCGGCTTCCTGGAGGCTGCCGGCCGCGGGCCGAACCACGATGTCCAGCTCCAGTCCGCGCAGATCCGCATCCGCCTGGACCCTTTCTTTCCCCGTTAACGCCTTATCGTGCATGATGAAAAACCTTTCCAAGGGCCCGCCGGCGGGCGGTTGCGGACGCCGGTTGACGTACCGGCCTGCAGCGCATGTGGCGCCAGTCTACGGTCTTCCCCGGGGCAAAGGGGAAGGGCGGATGGCCCCGGCCGGCGGATCGTTATGGGGAAGTAACGGGGGAGCGCCTAAAGTGGATCCCGAAGCCTGGCGATTCCGCCGGCTCGGAATCGCGTCCTGGAGGAGCGGACATGAATACGGCCGGCAGCCTGCCCGACGAAGCCGACGTGCGCTGGCTGTCGAAGACCGTCGAGCTGGCCACCGGCAATGTCGCTGCCGGCGGCGGCCCCTTTGCGGCCCTGGTGGTGCAGGACGGCCAACTGCTCGCCACCGGGCACAACCGCGTCACCCGCGACAACGATCCCACCGCCCACGCGGAAGTCACGGCCATCCGCGCGGCCTGCGCCGCCACGGGCGACTTCCGGCTGGCCGGGGCCACGCTGTACACCTCCTGCGAGCCGTGCCCGATGTGCATGGCATCGGCGCTGTGGGCGCGGCTGCGCCGGGTCGTCTACGCCGCCAACCGCCACGACGCGGCGGAGGGCGGCTTCGACGACCGCGAGTTCTGGGAGCTCTTCATGCGGGACCGCGTCAGCTGGCCCACCGGCGTCGAACTGATCCAGCTGCCGGACCGGCGCAAGCCCTTCCAGGCCTGGCTGGCCGCTGAAACCCGCACCGGCTACTGACCGGGGGCTCGGCCGGTAGCCCGGTGACTAGTTCCGGTACAGCAGCAGGGCCTCGCCCTGGCCGCCGCCGCCGCACAGGCCGACGGCGGCACGTCCGGAGCCGCGGCGCTTCAGTTCCAGCGCCGCATGCAGGGTCAGCCGCGCGCCGGAGGCACCGATGGGGTGGCCCAGCGCGATGGCTCCGCCGTGGAGGTTGCACTTTTCCAGCGGCAGGCCGAGTTCCTTCAGCGACTGCACGGCCACCGCGCCGAAGGCCTCATTGATCTCAACGAAGTCCAGGTCCGCCGCCTCCCAGCCGGCGCGGCCCAGGGCCGCGGCAATCGCGTTCGACGGCTGCGAGTGCAGCGAATTATCCGGTCCCGCCACCTGTCCCGGTTTGCCGACGACGGCCAGGACATCCAGGCCCAGCCGTTCGGCAGTGTCACGGCTGGTCAGCACCAGGGCCGCGGCCCCGTCGGACAGGGGGGAGGAGTTGCCCGCGGTGATCGTGCCGTCCTGGGCGAAGGCCGGACGCAGCCCGGCCAGCGTCTGGACCGTCGTGTTCGGGCGGACGCCTTCATCGGCAGTGAGGGCCAGCGGCTCACCCTTGCGCTGCGGAATGGTCACCTGGACGATTTCGTCCTTGAAGACACCTGCTTCGGCCGCGGCCGCGGCGCGCTGGTGCGATGCAGCAGCCACTTCGTCCTGGGCCGCGCGGTCGATGCCCAGCCGGCTGTTGTGCCGTTCGGTGGAGGCACCCATGGACTCGTTGTCGAAGGCATCGGTCAGCCCGTCGTGGGCGACGGCGTCGACGGCCTGGATGTTCCCGTAGGTCCAGCCCTGCCGGGAACCGGGCAGCAGGTGCGGAGCGCGCGTCATCGATTCCTGGCCGCCGGCGACGACGATCTCCGCATCCCCACTGCGGATCAGCCGGGCCGCGTCGATTACCGCGGTAAGCCCGGAGAGGCAGACCTTGTTGATCGTGACGGTCGGAACGTTCCAGCCGATGCCCGCCTTCACAGCGGTCTGGCGCGCGGGGTTCTGCCCGGCGCCGGCCTGGACAACCTGTCCCATGACCACGGCGTCGATCCGGTCGGCGCCGACCCCGGACTTTTCCAGTGCGCCGGCCACCGCCAGGGCACCGAGTTCGACGGCGGTCAGGGGCGCCAACTGGCCGTTGAGGCGTCCCAGCGGAGTCCTGGCGCCGCCCACGATCACGACGTCGGTGCCATTTGGCGCGGTATGCGCTACGCTTGGTTTCGGCCCGGCCGCATTTCCCGGAGGAGTACCCCGCGGGGTACTTGCCGAACGGTCCGCGGCCGCGATAACCTCGGCTGCATCGTTTGGGGGGTTGGGGCCAGTGGCGTCGCGCGTCATGGTGCTCTCTTTCATCGTTGAAATCGGGGCTGTTCCTAGGCTACTCCGGGCGCGTCCGGTTTGCGATGCGCGGCCGGTCACATTATCCTGCCACACCCATTGGACATGGCAGGCCCTTCCGCGTAGACTGAGTGTTTGCGTCTCCCCCTTTAACCTCAGGCCTTCATATAGCGGTGGGCTTTGCCTTGCGGTTGCTTTTAACGACACAGCGTGTGTCCGTTCATCAAAGGCAGTCCTGGGCCATGGATCATATAGCGGATCCATCGGGTAGCACTTCCTGCAGTGCAGGGGCGGAAGCGCTGAACAAGCCTGAAGGTCTGTGGAAGGATCCCTCTTGGTCGCCTCGAGCACCTCTAATAACGTAACCGCTGCGCGTCCGGCCACAAGCCGGCTGTCATTCGCTAAGATTCACGAACCGCTGGATGTTCCCAATCTTCTTGCCCTTCAGACCGAGAGCTTCGACTGGCTCGTCGGCAACGAGCGCTGGAAGGCGCGCGTAGAGAAGGCCCTGGAAACAGGGGAGCAGGGCATCGCGACCACGTCCGGCCTCGCTGACATCTTCGAAGAGATCTCCCCGATCGAAGACTTCCAGGGCACCATGTCCCTGTCGTTCTCCGAACCGGAGTTCGCCGATCCCAAGTACACGATGGCCGAGTGCAAGGACCGGGACGCTACGTACGCCGCCCCGCTGTACGTCAAGGCCGAATTCATGAACAACAACACGGGCGAAATCAAGCAGCAGACCGTGTTCATGGGTGATTTCCCGCTGATGACGGACAAGGGCACCTTCGTTATCAACGGTACCGAGCGTGTCGTCGTTTCCCAGCTGGTCCGTTCCCCGGGCGCCTACTTTGAGCGCACGGCGGACAAGACCAGTGACAAGGACATCTTCACCGCCAAGATCATCCCGTCCCGCGGCGCCTGGTTCGAGCTCGAGATCGACAAGCGCGACCAGGTCGGCGTCCGCCTTGACCGCAAGCGCAAGCAGTCCGTCACCGTGCTGCTGAAGGCCCTGGGCTGGACCGAAGGCCAGATCCTGGAGACCTTCGGCAACTATGATTCCATCCGCGCCACCCTGGAGAAGGACACCACCGAAACCCAGGAAGACGCGCTGCTGGATATCTACCGCAAGCTGCGTCCGGGAGAGCCGCCGACGGTCGAGGCTGCCCAGACCCTGCTGGACAACCTGTACTTCAACCCGAAGCGCTACGATCTGGCCAAGGTCGGCCGCTACAAGATCAACCGCAAGCTGGGCATCGACAAGCCGCTGGACGCACCGGATGCTTCGGTGCTGAACATCGACGACATCGTCGCCATGATCAAGTTCCTCGTCGCGCTGCACGCCGGTGAGAAGACCCTCATGGGCCGCCGTGACGGCGAGGACCACGAGCTGCGGGTCGAGATCGACGACATCGACCACTTCGGCAACCGCCGTATCCGCGCGGTGGGCGAGCTGATCGAAAACCAGGTCCGCACCGGCCTGTCCCGCATGGAGCGCGTGGTCCGCGAACGGATGACCACCCAGGACGTCGAGGCCATCACGCCGCAGACCCTGATCAACATCCGTCCCGTGGTGGCAGCCATCAAGGAGTTCTTCGGAACCTCCCAGCTGTCCCAGTTCATGGACCAGAACAACCCGCTGGCCGGCCTGACGCACAAGCGCCGCCTGTCCGCGCTGGGCCCGGGCGGTCTCTCCCGCGACCGTGCAGGCATGGAAGTCCGTGACGTCCACCCGTCGCACTACGGCCGCATGTGCCCGATCGAAACCCCTGAAGGCCCGAACATCGGCCTGATCGGTTCGCTGGCATCCTACGGACGCATCAACGCCTTCGGCTTCATCGAAACCCCGTACCGCAGGGTCGAAAACGGCCAGGTGACGGACCAGATCGATTACCTGACCGCCGACGACGAGGTGGAGCGGACCATCGCCCAGGCCAACGCGCCGCTGCTGGAAGATCAGCGCTTCGCCGAAGACCTGGTGCTGGTCCGCGCCCGCGGCGGCTCCGGTGAACCGGTGCTGGTCGAGGCGGCCGACGTCGAGTACATGGACGTTTCCCCGCGCCAGATGGTGTCCGTGGCAACCGCCCTGATCCCGTTCCTTGAGCATGACGACGCCAACCGCGCACTCATGGGCGCCAACATGCAGCGCCAGGCTGTGCCGTTGCTGCGCTCCGAGGCTCCGCTGGTGGGCACCGGCATGGAGCGCTACGCCGCCGTCGACGCCGGTGACTCCGTCACCGCCGCCAAGGCCGGCGTGGTCACCGAGGTCTCCGCGGACCAGGTCGTGACGCTGAACGACGACGGCACCGAGACCCGGTACCCGATCATGAAGTTCGCCCGTTCCAATCAGGGCAACGCCTACAACCAGCGCGTCACCGTCGCCGAGGGCGACCGTCTGGAAGTCAACAGCATCATCGCCGACGGTCCGTCCACTGACGGCGGCGAGCTGGCCTTGGGCAAGAACATGCTGGTGGCCTTCATGTCCTGGGAAGGCCACAACTACGAGGACGCGATCATCCTGTCCCAGCGCGTTGTCTCCGAGGATGTGCTGACCTCCATCCACATCGAGGAGCATGAGGTCGATGCCCGCGACACCAAGCTTGGTGCCGAGGAAATCACCCGTGACATCCCCAACGTGTCCGAGGAGGTCCTCTCCCAGCTGGACGAGCGCGGCATCATCCACATCGGTGCCGAGGTCGAAGCCGGGGATATCCTGGTCGGCCGCGTCACCCCGAAGGGTGAAACCGAGCTGACGCCCGAAGAGCGCCTGCTGCGCGCCATCTTCGGCGAGAAGAGCCGCGAAGTCCGCGACACTTCGCTGAAGGTCCCGCACGGCGAGTCCGGCACCGTCATCGGGGTGCGCATCTTCGACCGCGACAACGACGACGAGCTGCCCCCGGGCGTCAACCAGCTGGTCCGCGTGTACGTGGCGCAGAAGCGCAAGATCACCGACGGCGACAAGCTCGCCGGCCGCCACGGCAACAAGGGTGTCATTTCCAAGATCCTCCCGATCGAGGACATGCCGTTCCTTGAGGACGGCACGCCGGTTGACATCGTCCTGAACCCGCTGGGTGTGCCCGGACGTATGAACGTCGGCCAGGTGCTGGAAATCCACCTGGGCTGGATTGCCAAGCAGGGCTGGAAGATCGAAGGCGAGCCGGAATGGCTGAAGAACCTGCCGAACCTGCCGCGCGAGATTGACAGCACTACGGTGGCGACCCCGGTCTTCGACGGCGCCAGCGAGGCGGAGATCAGCGGCCTGCTCGATGCCACCAACCTGACCCGCGACGGCGAGCGCCTAATCGGTTCCAGCGGCAAGGCCCGGCTGTTCGACGGCCGCTCCGGCGAGCCGTTCCCGGATCCGGTGTCCGTGGGATACATGTACATCCTGAAGCTGCACCACCTGGTGGACGACAAGATCCACGCCCGCTCCACCGGCCCGTACTCCATGATCACCCAGCAGCCGCTGGGCGGTAAGGCGCAGTTCGGCGGCCAGCGCTTCGGCGAGATGGAAGTGTGGGCGCTGGAAGCCTACGGTGCCGCCTACACCCTCCAGGAACTGCTGACCATCAAGTCCGACGATATCCACGGCCGCGTCAAGGTGTACGAGGCGATCGTCAAGGGCGAGAACATCCCCGAACCGGGTGTTCCGGAGTCCTTCAAGGTGCTGATCAAGGAAATGCAGTCGCTCTGCCTGAACGTGGAAGTCCTGTCCACCGACGGCAACACGATTGAAATGCGTGACTCGGATGAAGAAGTCTTCCGGGCCGCGGAAGAACTGGGCATCGACCTCTCCCGGGCCGAGCCGAGTTCTGTCGAAGAGGTCTAGCGGTGACGGTGCCCGGCAAAGCCGGGCACCCGCCGTCGTACTTCTTCCCGTAACCCACAAGACTTTCAGATTTAGAGAACAAGAGAGAACAGGGACCATATGTCCAGCGAATCCTCATTCGGCCTCATGCGAATCGGCCTTGCCACCGCGGATGAAATCCGTGAGTGGTCCTATGGCGAAGTGAAGAAGCCGGAAACCATCAACTACCGCACGCTGAAGCCGGAGAAGGACGGACTTTTCTGCGAGAAGATCTTCGGCCCGTCCCGCGACTGGGAATGCTACTGCGGTAAGTACAAGCGCGTGCGCTTCAAGGGCATCATCTGCGAGCGTTGCGGCGTTGAGGTCACCCGTGCCAAGGTGCGCCGCGAACGCATGGGGCACATCGAGCTCGCCGCTCCCGTGACCCACATCTGGTACTTCAAGGGCGTGCCCTCCCGCCTGGGCTACCTCCTTGACCTGGCGCCGAAGGACCTGGAAAAGGTCATCTACTTCGCTGCCTACATGATCACCTCGGTGGACGAAGAGAACCGCCACGCCGAGCTGCCCAACCTGCAGGCCGAGCACGACCTGGAGAAGAAGCAGCTTGCCGACCAGCGCGACGCCGACATTGCCGGTATCGCCAGGGACCTCGAGGACGAGCTCGCCCGTCTGGAGGGCGAGGGCGCCAAGGCCGCCGACAAGAAGAAGGCCCGCGATTCCGCGGACCGCCAGATGGCCAACATCCGCAAGCGCGCCGATGCCGACATCGAGCGCCTGGAGCAGGTCTGGGACCGCTTCAAGAACCTCAAGGTCGCCGACCTGGAGGGGGACGAAGGCCTGTACCGCGAGCTGCGAGACCGCTACGGTCTGTACTTCGAGGGCTCCATGGGTGCCGAGGCGATCAAGAAGCGCCTCGAGAACTTCGACCTGGAGGCCGAAGCGGAGAACCTGCGTGACATCATCAAGAACGGCAAGGGCCAGCGCAAGACCCGCGCCCTCAAGCGCCTGAAGGTCGTCAACGCCTTCCTGACCACCACCAACAGCCCGCTCGGCATGGTGCTGGACGCCGTCCCGGTGATCCCGCCGGAACTGCGCCCGATGGTCCAGCTGGACGGCGGCCGCTTCGCGACCTCCGACCTGAACGACCTGTACCGCCGCGTGATCAACCGCAATAACCGCCTCAAGCGGCTGCTGGATCTCGGCGCGCCGGAGATCATCGTCAACAACGAAAAGCGCATGCTCCAGGAAGCTGTCGACTCGCTGTTCGACAACGGCCGCCGCGGCCGTCCGGTCACCGGTCCGGGCAACCGTCCGCTCAAGTCCCTGAGCGACATGCTCAAGGGCAAGCAGGGCCGTTTCCGCCAGAACCTGCTGGGCAAGCGCGTCGACTACTCCGGCCGTTCGGTCATCGTGGTCGGTCCGCAGCTGAAGCTGCACCAGTGCGGCCTGCCCAAGCAGATGGCGCTGGAGCTCTTCAAGCCGTTCGTCATGAAGCGGCTGGTCGACCTCAACCACGCCCAGAACATCAAGAGCGCCAAGCGCATGGTGGAGCGCTACCGTCCGCAGGTGTGGGATGTCCTCGAAGAGATCATCACCGAGCACCCGGTCCTGCTGAACCGCGCACCAACCCTGCACCGCCTCGGCATCCAGGCCTTCGAACCGCAGCTGGTTGAAGGCAAGGCCCTGCAGCTGCACCCGCTGGTCTGCGGCGCGTTCAACGCCGACTTCGACGGCGACCAGATGGCGGTCCACCTGCCGCTGTCCCCGGAGGCCCAGGCCGAGGCCCGCATCCTGATGCTGTCCTCGAACAACATCCTGAAGCCCTCTGACGGACGTCCGGTGACCCTGCCGTCGCAGGATATGATCATCGGCCTGCACCACCTCACCACCAAGCGTGAAGGTGCCATGGGTGAAGGCCGGATGTTCTCCTCGCCCGCCGAAGCCATCATGGCCTTCGACGCCGGTGAGCTGCACCTGAACGCCGTGGTGAAGATCCGCCTGCAGGACTTCGTGCCCTACGCCGGCTGGGAAGCCCCCGAAGGCTGGGAGCCCGGACAGCCTGCGCTGGTCGAAACCTCGCTGGGACAGGTCCTGTTCAACGAGACCCTGCCCGAGGACTACCCGTGGGTGGAGAAGGTGGCCGACAAGGGCCAGCTCTCCGCGATCGTCAACGACCTGGCCGAGCGCTACCCGAAGGTGGTCACGGCTGCCACGCTGGACAACCTGAAGGATGCCGGCTTCTACTGGGCTACCCGCTCCGGTGTCACTGTTGCCATCTCCGACATCGCCACCCCGCCGGAGAAGCCGGCGATCATGGAGGGCTATGAGGTGCAGGCTGCCAAGGTCCAGTCGCAGTTCGACAAGGGCCTGATCGCCGACGACGAGCGGCGCCAGGAACTGATCGACATCTGGAACAAGGCAACCAACGAGGTCGCCGAGGCCATGCGGAAGAACCTGAGCAAGAGCAACACCATCAACCGCATGGTGTCCTCCGGCGCCCGTGGTAACTGGCTGCAGGTCCGGCAGATCGCCGGTATCCGCGGCCTGGTGGCCAACCCGAAGGGCGAGATCATCCCGCGCCCGATCAAGTCCTCCTACCGTGAGGGCCTGACCGTGCTCGAGTACTTCATCGCCACCCACGGTGCCCGAAAGGGCCTGGCCGACACCGCTCTGCGTACCGCCAACTCCGGTTACCTGACCCGTCGTCTGGTCGACGTCTCGCAGGACGTGATCGTCCGCGAGGCCGACTGCGGTACCGAGCGCGGCCTGACCGTGCCGATCGCGGTCGCCGACCTCAATGGCGAACTGACCATGCACGAGGACGTGGAGAACGCTGCCTACGCACGTACCCTGGCCGTCGACGTCGTCGACGCCAACGGCGAGGTGCTGGCCGAGGCGGGTGCCGACGTCGGAGACGTGCTGATCAACAAGCTGTTCAACGCCGGCATTACCGAGATCAAGGTCCGTTCGGTCCTGACCTGCGAATCCAGCGTCGGAACCTGCGCCCTGTGCTACGGCCGTTCGCTGGCCAGCGGCAAGACGGTGGACATCGGCGAGGCCGTGGGCATCATCGCTGCGCAGTCCATCGGTGAACCCGGTACCCAGCTGACCATGCGTACCTTCCACACCGGCGGTGTTGCTTCGGCCGAGGACATCACCCAGGGTCTGCCCCGTATCCAGGAGCTCTTCGAGGCGCGTACCCCCAAGGGCGTTGCTCCGATCTCCGAGGTCGCGGGCCGTGTGACCATCGAAGAGTCCGAGCGCCAGCTGCGCGTTGTGGTGACGCCGGACGATGGCTCGGAGGAAATCGCCTACCCGGTACTCCGCCGTGCCCGCCTGCTGGTGAGCGACGGCGATCACGTCGAGGTCGGCCAGCAGCTGGTCAACGGTCCTGTGGACCCGAAGCAGGTGCTGCGCATTCTCGGCCCGCGTGCCGCCCAGAAGTTCCTGGTGAACGAGGTCCAGGGCGTGTACCGCAGCCAGGGCATCGGTATCCACGACAAGCACGTGGAGGTTATCGTCCGCCAGATGCTGCGCCGCGTCACGGTGATCGAGTCCGGCGACTCGAACCTGCTGCCCGGCGAGCTGGCCGAGCGCAGTCGTTTCGAGGAAGAGAACCGCCGCGTGGTCTCCGAAGGCAGGACGCCGGCATCCGGCCGTCCGGAGCTGATGGGCATCACCAAGGCGTCGCTGGCCACCGAGTCCTGGCTGTCGGCCGCTTCCTTCCAGGAGACCACCCGCGTCCTGACGCAGGCGGCCATGGAAGGCAAGAGCGATCCGCTGCTGGGTCTGAAGGAGAACGTCATCATCGGTAAGCTCATTCCGGCCGGTACCGGCCTGGACCGCTACACCCAGGTGACGGTCGAGCCGACGGAGGAGGCAAAGGCCAACCTGTTCACCGGCCCGAGCGCCTTCAGCGACTTCGACTACGCCGGAGTGGACAACGGGCTGAGCCCCGAGTTCCACGCCATTCCGCTGGACGACTATGACATGGGCCAGGACTTCCGGTAGGAAGCCCGTCCCGGGAGCCCCGCACCTTGGTGCGGGGCTCCCGCCATTTAACCCTTATCCCACCCGCCATCCCCATCCCTCCTCCCACCCTCCCGCGAAACCTCACTTCCTGCGGGAGTTCGGCGCCGGAATCGACATTTTCAGCAGTTTCGCGGAGGGCGGGGAGGCTGGGGACGCCAGCCCCTGCCTTCGTACTCCAGGGCCACGCGGTAGCACGGCAGGCTCATATCGGCTCTGCCCAGCAGGCCGCCGTCGTTGCCGTAGATGGGGGCGTTGACCTCCGGCGCCGGCAGACCGGCGTCGTCCATCAGCAGCCGCAGCCGGGTTTCCTGGGCGGAGTCGGTCCCCGGCCGCAGCCGCTTGATATGGCGTCGTCCCGCACAACAGTCCAGGTAGCCGCGGATGGCCGGAATGGACGACGGCGGCAGGTTCCGGCGGACGAGTGCGTCACCTATGATTACCAGCTCCTCGTCGGTGACCAGGCCGGCCAGATCCAGCCAGGTCCGCTCCGGGGACGTCAGCGGCAGGTCCCCGACCGTCCGCTTGTCAATGTCCAGCAGCCGGCAGTGATGTCCGGTGATGCCGCCCAGCCGGGGTTCCTGGTTTGCGGCCGGGACCGTGACGTGGATGCCGGGGGAGTCCTCCAGCCGGAATGGAAGCCGAAGCTGGTGGAGGAGTCCCGCCGTCGTATGGCTAAAGACGGCAGAGTCGGCGATGAGCAGTCGGGCGGCCTCGCAGCGCTGCGCCAGGGTCAGGCCGGAGGTGCCGCGGCCGGCGGCCCGGACGCCTCGGAACGGAGCCTGAAGCCGGCCCGCGCGCAACTGCGACGGCCGGAAGCCCAGGCGGGTACCGTCGCGGACGTGGAAGACCATGGGGCTACCCGGCGGATCGGGTTGGAGTGGCATACCCACGATCATGGCCAACCGGATAGACTCTAAAGCTGTTATCCACAGCCTCCGTGCCCCCCTTCACCGAAACCTCAGTTTTTGCAGGTTCTAGCCCCCAAAACCCGTAAAAACTGAGGTTTCGCGGGAAGGGGAGGACGGGTAGGGGTGCAGCGGGGGCGGAGGAGGAAGGGAAGCAGGTGGCCAATTCGCCATCGGGGGATTCGATGATCAGCCGGATCGTCCGGATCCTCAGCGCTTTCGACAGCGCCAGGCCGGCGATGAGCATCGCGGCCCTCGCCCGGCGCTCGGACATCCCCCTGGCCACGACGCACCGGCTGGTGAAGGAACTGGCCGACAACGGGCTGCTGCAGAAGGATACCGGGGGAGAGGTCCGCGTCGGCATCCGCATGTGGGAGTTGGCCAACAGGAGTTCCGCCGCGCTGGACCTGCGCCAGGCGGCCCTGCCGTTCATGGAGGACATCCAGGCCGTCGTGCGCCAGCACACCCAGCTGGGAATCCTGCAAAGGGACGAGGTGCTGTTCATCGAGCGGCTGTCCAGCCCCGGGTCGGTGGTCAACCGGGCCAAGGTGGCCGGGCGCCTGCCGGTACACGTTTCCTCCTCCGGGCTGGTGCTCCTGGCCTATGCCCCGGTCCACGTCCAGGAGGAGTATCTGCGGAAGGACCTGCAGAAACTGACCGGCAGCACCATCACGGAACCGGAACAGCTCCGGCGGACCCTGGCGGAAATCCGCCAGTACGGCTATGCGGCACTTCCCGGATTCGTGGATGAAGACACCATGGGTATCGCGGTGCCTGTGCTCGACGGAAGCCGGAAAGCCATAGCGGCGCTCGGAGTCGTGGTGGCCCGGGACTACCAGCAGATCCATGGGACGATTCCGGCGCTGATGACGGCCGCCCGCGGCATCGCCCGGGCCATGGGCCAGGCCGAGGCCAACGGGCCATAAACACTATGAAGGCCATCCCAGACATTTCTCATTCAATGCGAATGGCTTTCCCCGGATCCCGTGGGCGTCGTCACACTGAAGGGAGACTTCAAGCACTAAAGGAGAACCCCAAATGGCCAACGAGCGCAAAGTCATCAAGACCCAGGTAGGCATCGTCGGTGCCGGTCCGGCCGGCCTGATGCTGTCCCACCTGCTGCACAAGTCCGGGATTGAATCAGTCGTGGTGGAAAAGCGCAGCCGCAAGGAGATCGAGGAAACCGTGCGCGCGGGCATCCTGGAGCACGGCAGTGTGGACATGTTGGTGCAGTCCGGCGTCTCCGACCGCGTGCTGAAGGACGGCTACGAGCACGAAGGCATCGAACTGCGCTTCAACGGCGAGAACCACCGGATCAACTTCAAGGAACTGGTCGGAGAGTCGGTGTGGCTCTACCCGCAGACCGACGTCTTCATGGACCTGGCCGCGGCCCGCGAGCACGACGGCGGCGATGTCCGGTACAGCGTCACTGACTCCCAGGTCCTGGACATGACCACGGACACCCCGAAGATCCACTTCACGGACGCCGAGGGCCAGGACTATGAGATCCAGTGCGAGATCCTGGCCGGCACCGACGGCTCCCGCGGCATCTGCAAGTGGGCCATTCCGCAGGAGCACCGCAGCGACTACTTCATCGAGTACCCGTTCGCCTGGTTCGGCATCCTGACCGAGGCGCCGCCGAGTGCGCCGGAACTGATCTACGCCAACTCGGACCGCGGCTTCGCCCTGATCAGCCAGCGCACCGAGACGCTGCAGCGCATGTACTTCCAGTGCGATCCCAAGGAAGACGCGTCCAAGTGGACCGAGGACCAGATCTGGGAGGAACTGCAGAGCCGCATGGAAGGCCCGGACGGCTTCCAGCTCAAGCGCGGCCCCATCACCGAGCAGATGGTGCTGCCCTTCCGCAGCTATGTCTGTGAGCCGATGCGTTACGGGCGCATGTTCCTGGCCGGCGACGCCTCCCACACGGTTCCGCCCACCGGCGCCAAGGGCCTGAACCTGGCCCTGGCCGACGTGAAGGTACTGCATGAGGCCATCGACTCCTACTTCTCCACCAAGTCCGAAGACCTGCTGGACGGGTACAGCGACCGTGCGCTCAAGCGCATCTGGAAGGCACAGAACTTCTCCTACTGGATGACCAGCATGCTGCACACCCGCAAGGACGCCACCCCGTTCGAGAAGAAGCGCCAGGTCGGCGAACTGGCCTCTGTGGTTTCCTCCCGCGCCGGGTCCACCTACCTGGCCGAGGCTTACACCGGCTGGCCGTTCACCAAGTAGACCGGCAGTCATGCACCTAAGGTGCGGGCTGCCGTCGTAATCATTGCGACGGCGGCCCGCACCTTTTGCTGTATGCTCGCCCACCTTGCGTCTTTTCCGCCACCTTGCGCGAAACCTCAGTTGTTGCTGCAAATCGGGGCCGAAATCAGCAAAAACTGAGGTTTCGCGGTTAAGGGGGTGGGGCTACTTGACGCCGAGCAGCTTGGTGGGCGTCCTGAAGCTTTCCTTGGCGGTCATCGCCGAGACGGCGGCGACGAGGCACACGATGGAGGTGATGATGCCGACGTTCAGCCAGCCGCCCTCGGTGACGCCGCCCAGGGCGGCGACGATGGAGGGCATGAAGCCTGCCAGCACGAAGCCGATCTGGGTGCCGATCGCCAGCCCGGAGTACCGGGTGCGGGTGTGGAACATTTCGGCGTAGAAGGACGGCCAGACGGCGTTCGCCGCGGCGTAGCCGAAGGCGAAGAAGACGACGGCGGTCAGGAACATCAGTGGAACGTCGCCGGATTCGATGACGGCGAAGTAGACGAACGTCATGATGGCGCTGGCGACGGCTCCGTAGATGAACACCGGCTTGCGTCCGATCCGGTCGGCCAGCATGCCGAACAGCGGCTGGGTGACCAGCGCCGCTCCATTGGCTGCGACCACGAGCCACAGCGCGATCGAGGCATCCACCCCGCCGACCTCCTTGGCGAAGCTGATCGCCAGCACGCCAAAGACGGTGCTGACCGCGGCGATCAGGGCACAGCAGATCACGCGCACGACGGACCGCCAGTTGGTCTTCAGCAGGACGGCGACCGGGAACTTCGCCTCCTCGTGGTGCTCCTTGGTTTCCTCGAACGTGGGCGGCTCGTGCAGGCGGGTCCGGATGACCAGGGCGATCACGACGACGACCAGGCTGGCCCAGAATGGAATGCGCCAGCCCCAGCTGTAGAGGATGTCCTCCGGCAGGGCGGCCACGGGGATGAACACCAGGGTAGCCAGGATCTGGCCCAGCTGGGTGCCGGTCAGCGTCCAGCTGGTGAAGAAGGCGCGGCGGTGGTCCGGCGCATGCTCCAGCGACATGGAGCTGGCGCCGGCCTGCTCCCCGGCGGCGGAGAGGCCCTGGAGCAGGCGGCAGAGCACCAGCAGGACCGGGGCGGCCCAGCCGATGGTGTTGAAGTCCGGCAGGCAGCCGACGATGAACGTCGAAGCGCCCATCAGGACCAGGGTCAGGACCAGGATGTTGCGGCGGCCGAACTTGTCGCCGAAGTGGCCCAGGATGACGGCGCCGATCGGACGGGCGATGTAGGCGAAGCCGAAGGTGGCCAGGGACATCACGGTGGCGGATGCGCCGGCGTCCGGGAAGAAGACGCGGGGGAAGATCAGCGCGGCGGCGGATCCGAAGATGAAGAAGTCGTAGTACTCAACGGCGCTGCCCATGAAGCTGGCGACCGCGGCGCGCTTCGGGGTGGCCTTGTGTATCACCTGCGATGGCGTCTGTGCAGACATGACAGGTTCCTAACTGGCTCGGGAGAAGTGGTAACTCACTAGTTAGTGAATTGGCTCACCAAGTGTATAGAATGAGCGCTGGTTGAACAAAACCCTTGCTAGGGAAGGAATGCGGATGAGTACTCCAGCGGAGTCCTATCTGGTCGGTTTGATCGGCGACGGCATCACGAAGTCGCTGACTCCGCCGATGCATGAGCGCGAGGCCGGCCACCACGGCCTGAGGTACCTGTACCGCCCCATTGACCTGGCAGTGATCGGGAAGCCGGGGACCGCCGTCGGAGATCTGCTGCTCGCGGGACGGGACCTGGGCTTCAACGCCTTCAACATCACTCACCCCTGCAAGCAGCTGGTGCTGGAGCACCTCGACGAGGTGTCCGACGACGCCCGTCGCCTGGGTGCCGTCAATACGGTCCTCGTCCGGGACGGCCGCTTTGTCGGCCACAATACGGATTTCTCCGGATTCGGCACCGCGCTGGCCACCGGCCTGCCCGGCCCGAAGCTGGACATGGTGGTGCAGCTGGGGACCGGGGGAGCGGGGGCCGCCGTCGCCTACGCTCTGCTCGTGGCGGGCGTGAAGTCGCTGTACGTGACGGATATCGACCCGGCGCGCGCTGCCGAGCGGGCCGCCGCCCTGGCGGACATGTTTCCGGACCGCCTGGTCAATGCCGCCACCGCGGAGGAGCTGCCTGGGCTGTTGGCCGCCGCGGACGGCCTGGTCAACGCGACACCGGTCGGCATGCATCACCACCCTGGTACTCCACTGGACCCGGCGCTGGTGGAACCGCGGCACTGGGTTGCCGACGTGATTTACCTGCCGCTGGAGACCGAACTGATCAAGGACGCGCGCGCCAAGGGCTGCGCCACGCTCGACGGCGGCTACATGGCGGTCGGGCAGGCCTATGACGCCTTCCGGCTGATCACCGGTCTGGCCCCGGACGCGGCGCGGATGCGCCGGCATTTCCTCGAGCTGACCTCCAACTGATTTCCCGGTACGCCGGATCCGGTCAGTGCCCCCGAACGCAAAGGCGGAAGCAGTATGAAAACGTCCATTGCCACAGTGTGCATCAGCGGCACGCTGGAAGAGAAGATGCGAGCCTGCGCCGATGCCGGCTTCGATGGCATCGAGGTGTTCGAACAGGATCTGGTCGTCTCCCCGTCCAGTCCTGAGGACATCCGCCAGATGGCCGACGACCTGGGGCTGAGCCTGGATCTCTACCAGCCGTTCCGCGATTTCGACGGCGTCACCGAGGATCTGTTCGAGGCGAACCTGCGCCGCGCGGCAGCGAAATTCAAGCTGATGAACCGCCTGGGCGTGGACACCATGCTGGTCTGCAGCAACGTCGCCACCGCGACCATCGGCGACGATGAGCTGATGGCGCACCAGCTGCGGACCCTTGGCGGAGTGGCCGCCGAACACGGGGTCCGGGTCGCCTACGAGGCCCTCGCCTGGGGCAAGTATGTCAACGACTTTGAGCATGCCCACCGGATCGTGGAGCTGGCGGACCACCCCGCCGTGGGAACCTGCCTGGACAGCTTCCATATCCTCTCCCGCAACTGGGACCCCGCCCCGATCAAGAATATTCCGGCCGAAAAGATCTTCTTCGTCCAGCTGGCGGATGCTCCCCAGCTGAACATGGACGTCCTGTCCTGGAGCCGCCACCACCGGGTGTTCCCCGGCGAGGGCAACTTCGACCTGCCGCCCTTCCTGGCACATCTGGTCCGCGCCGGCTACTCCGGTCCGGTCTCCCTGGAGATCTTCAACGACGTGTTCCGGCAGGCGGACGAAAAGCGGACCGCCGTCGATGCCATGCGCTCGCTCATCTGGCTGGAGGAGCGGACGGCGAAGCTGCTGACAGCCGACAACGGCACGCTCCCGCGCTATCCGATGCAGCTGGCTACCCTGCCCACCGTCGCCGAACCGGCCGGGCTCGACTTCGCCGAGGTGAAGGCGGAGGATACCCGCCAGGTGGAGACCCTGCTGGACCAGCTGGGCTTCATCTTCAAGGGCCGGCACCGGACCAAGCCGGTGCAGCTGTGGACCCAGGGACAGGCCCGGATCGTCGTCAACGAGCAGCAGGCCGGGCAGCTGGAACCGACTATCGCCGCGCTTGGCTTCAATGTGCAGGACCCGCCGGCGGCGGCCTCGCGCGCCCAGCAGCTGAAGGCGCAGGCAGTGCCGCGCCAGAGCCAGGCCAACGAGCAGGTGCTGCAGGCGGTCTACGCGCCGGATTCGACGGAGGTTTTCCTCTGCGAAGCGACCGAGGACGGCACGGCGGCGTGGGCCGACGAGTTCAGCATCGAGTACGGCACGTCCGCCGCCGGGCCTGCCGCGTCCGCAGGTGCCGCAGCCACAGGCACTGCCGGCTCCCGGCTGATCACGCGTATCGACCATGTGAACCTGGCGCAGCCGTGGCAGCACTTCGACGAAGCCGTGCTCTTCTATGAGAGCACTCTGTCGCTGATCGCCCAGCCATCCACCGAGGTGCCCGGGCCCGGCGGGCTGGTCCGCAGCCAGGTGATGCGCACCGCGGACGGCAGCGTCCGGCTGGCGCTGAACATCGCTCCGCTGGCCTACGAGCAGTCCGGCCCCGCCGCAGTCGCAGGTTATCCGCAGCACATCGCGTTCGCCTGCACGGACCTGGTTGCCTTGGCCCGCCAGGCGGTGTCCCGGGGACTGGAGTTCCTGCCGGTGCCGGACAACTACTATGAGGACCTGCACGCCCGCTTCGAGCTCGAGCCCGGATTCCTGGCGACCCTGCGCCAGCTCAACCTGCTCTACGACCGGGACGATCACGGGGAGTTCCTGCACTTCTACACGGCGACCGTGGGCAGCGTCTTCTTCGAGGTCGTCGAACGCCGGGGCGGCTACGAAGGCTACGGCGCGCCGAATGCGCCGGTCCGGCTGGCCGCGCAGTACCTCCGCAGCCGGGACGACTGAGGGTCCGGCGCCGGTCCCCGGGCGGGGGATATGGGATTCTCTAGTATGGCCAATTCACCTGCCGGGGAATCCGTCATCAGCCGCGTCGCCCGGATCCTGCGCGCCTTCGACGGGCAGCTTCCGTCCATGACCGTCTCCAGCCTGGCCCGCCGCGCCGGGCTCCATGTGGCGACCACGCACCGCCTGGTCACCGAGATGGTCCAGCAGGGCCTGCTGGAGCGCGTCGAGGACGGGCAGGTCCGGATCGGGCTGCAGATCTGGGAACTGGCGTCGCGCGGTTCCAAGGTGCTGGGCCTGCGCCAGGCGGCAATGCCGTTCATGGAGGACATCCAGGCGGTGGTGCGGGAGTACACCCAGCTGGGCGTGCTGGACCGCGACGAGGTGCTCTTCCTGGAACAGCTCTCCAGCCGCGGGTCCGGCAGCAATGCGACGCATATCGCCGGACGGCTGCCGCTGCACGGATCGTCGTCGGGAATCGTGCTCCTGGCCTATTCCCCGGCGCCGTACCAGGACGAGTACCTGCGCGGCGAACTGCAGCGGCGGACCGAACACACCGTGACAGACCCGGCCCTGCTGCGCCGCCAACTGGCGGAAGCGCGGCGGCGGGGTTATGTGGTGGCTCCGGGCAGCATCGAGCAAGTATCCACCGGCGTGGCGGTTCCCGTGTTCGACGCCGGCGGGCAGGTGGTTGCCGCACTGTCGGTCGTAGTGCCGGCAGGCTACGAGAACATTCCCGCGGTCATCCCGGCGCTGCAGGCCGCAGCACGCGGCATTACGCGCGCCATGAAGCAGGTTTCTTCTCACTGAATGAGAAAGCAGGTGGCTGCCCTCCCCAGCCCTTGGCAGACTTGCCAGCATCAGACCGTGCGCCCGGTCCACCAGGGGCCCCGCCCCGGGACCGCGGCGCCTTGTGCTGTCCGCCCCTTGGACGGCACGTGCCAGGAAAGGAGCCTCCCGATGGAGGAAGAGGCATTCGAGGATAGCCACGTCGTGGTGTCATCCGATGCTGCGGCTAACACGCAGGATGAGATTACTGCTGAGATCGGCAAGATCCACGGCCAGTACCAGGACAGCCTGCAGACCGACGGCAGGGAAGAGACCCAGCCCAGGATCGACTTCCGGCCGTACCGCAGCAGCATCCTGCGCCACCCCACCAAGGATCTGCACCACGCCGATCCGGAGACCATTGAGCTGTGGTCCCCGGCCTTCGGGCACCGGGATGTCCACGTCCTGGAGAGCGACCTGACCATCCAGCACAACGGTGAGCCGCTGGGTGAGCGCATGAAGGTCCGCGGACGCGTCCTCGACGGCGACGGCCGTCCGGTGCGCGGACAGCTGATCGAGATCTGGCAGGCCAACGCCGCAGGCCGTTACATCCACAAGCGGGACCAGCATCCCGCCCCGATCGACCCGAACTTCACCGGCGTCGGACGTGCCATCACCGGCGACGACGGCTCCTACGAATTCACCACGATCAAGCCGGGACCGTACCCCTGGAAGAACCACCTCAATGCCTGGCGTCCGGCCCACATCCACTTCTCGCTGTTCGGCACGGACTTCACCCAGCGCATGATCACCCAGATGTATTTCCCGGGCGATCCGCTGTTCCCGCTCGATCCGATCTACCAGTCCATCACGGACCAGAAGGCGCGTGACCGCCTGGTGGCCACGTACGACCACAATGTCACCACGCATGAATGGTCCACGGGCTACACCTGGGACATCGTGCTCACTGGCAGCAACCGCACCTGGATGGAACCGGAGGACGCAGAATAATGACTACTGAAACCACGAAGCTGGTTCCCACTCCCGGCCAGACCATCGGCCCGTTCTACGGCTACGCGCTGCCGTATGAAAAGGGCGGCGAACTGGTCAACCAGGCCCGTGAAGGCGCGGTCCGCCTGCACGGTGTTGTCTACGACGGCAACGGCGATCCCATCCCGGACAGCATGCTGGAAATCTGGCAGGCGGACGAGGACGGCAGCGTTCCCCGGGCCGACGGCTCGCTGGTCCGCGACGATTATACCTTCACCGGCTGGGGCCGCGTGGCCGTGGACAATGTGGGGCACTACACCTTCACCACGGTCAACCCCGGCCCCACGGAGGAAGGCTCCGCGCCGTTCATCTCCATGGTCGTCTTTGCCCGCGGCCTGCTGAACCGGTTGTTCACCCGTATCTACCTGCCGGAGGACACCGAAGCCCTGGCCAAGGACAAGCTGCTGTCCTCGCTGGATCCCGAGCGCCGCAGGACGCTGATCGCCGAGCGTGAGGCAGACGGTTCGCTGCGCTTCGATATCCGTCTGCAGGGCGAGGGCGAAACCGTGTTCCTCGACTTCTCGAAGGAGTAGCTAGATTGGTGAGCTCCCCTGATTACAGTGCGGCCGACGTCGGACTGCTGTCCCCGGCGTGGGCGGGAACCGAAGCGGCCGCGCTGACCTCCGACCGGCAGTTCCTGCAGGCCATGCTTGATGTTGAGCTGGCGTGGGTCCAGGTGCTGGCGGAGGAAGGCCTGGTGCCCGCGGGCGCTGCCGACGGCGTCGCCGCGGCGGCACAGGCATCCAGATACGTCGTGGCGTCGATTGCCGAACGGGCCCAGGGTGGCGGCAATCCGGTGATTCCGATGCTCGGCGATATGCGTAAGCTCGCCAAGGCGGAATCGGCCGAAGCCGCGGCCGCGATCCACAGGGGAGCCACCAGCCAGGACATCCTGGACACCGCCATGATGCTGATGGCACACCGTGCCCTCGGGGTGGTCCTCGCGGATACCCACCGGGCTGCGGCGGCGCTGGCCGCCGTAGCCCGCGAGCACAGCGCCACGCTTTGTGTGGCGCGCACGCTGACCCAGCATTCCCTGCCGGCCACCTTCGGGCTCAAGGCCGCGCAGTGGCTGGCCGGGATAGCCCAGGCGGCGACCGGCCTCAAGCGCGTGGCGGCGGAGCTGCCGGTCCAGTGGGGCGGAGCGGCCGGCACGGTGGCGGCGCTGACCATAATGACCGAGGGCCGGGACACCGGACCGCTGGAGTTGACCGCCCGGCTGGCCGAGCGCCTGGGCCTGGCAGCCCCCGCCGCACCCTGGCAGACCAACCGGCTGGCCGTCACCGGCCTGTCCGCGGCACTGCAGGACTTGCTGGCCGCGGCCGGGAAGATGGCCAATGACGTGCTGCTGCTCAGCCGCCTGGAGATCGGCGAACTGTCGGAACCCCGGGCCGAAGGCCGCGGCGGCTCCTCGGCAATGCCGCAGAAGCAGAACCCTGTGCTGTCCGTACTGATCCGCAGCGCCGCGCTCAGCGCCTCCGGCTACGGGGCCCAGCTCCAGCTCGCCGCGGCCTCGGCGGTCGATGAAAGGCCCGACGGCGGCTGGCACGTGGAGTGGCAGGCGCTGCGGCAGTTGCTGCGGCTGGCTGGGGGAGCGGCGGCCAAGCTGGCCGAACTGGCCGAAGGGCTCCAGGTGCATCCGGACCGGATGCGGACAAATCTTGAACTGACCGGTCCGCTGGTGGTCAGCGAAAAGGTCATGGCCCAGATGGCGCCGCTGCTGGACGGGGGCGAGCCCGGCTCCGGCAAGGCCAAGGTACAGTCCCTCGTGGCCGAATCGCTCTCCGGCGGGGCGGATTTCGCAGCGCTGCTGCGCAAGGCCGTGCCGCCGGACGCGCTGAGCGACCAGGCGCTGTCCGCAATGTTGGACCCGGCCCGTTATGTTGGGCAGTCTCCCCAGCTGATCGAGCGCATCATTGCGCAGTACCAGGAATGGAGTTCACGGTGAGTATTCCCGAAGTCAAGGCCACCCTGCTGGGCAGGGCCCCCGAAAAGACTGTTCCGGCCAAGCCGGTCCTGCTGGTGGGACCGTCCATCGGCACCGACAGCTCGATTGTCTGGGAAGCGGCGGCGGCCATCCTCGCGGAAGATTTCACTGTCCTCGCCTGGGACCTGCCCGGCCACGGTGCGAGCCCGGCCGCGACCGAGGGTTTCACCATGGCCGAACTCGCCCAGGGCGTGCTGGCGGTCGTGGACGCGCTGCAGGCGGAGAACGAAGGTGAATGCCTGCCCCCGGTGTATTTCGCCGGTGACTCGCTGGGCGGCGCGGTAGGCCTGCAGTTGGCCGTGGACCATCCGGAACGGTTTAACGGATTCGGCATCCTGTGCTCCGGAGCCAAGATCGGCGAGGAACAGGCTTGGCACGACCGCGCCGAGACGGTCCGCAGGCAGGGAACCCCGGTGCTGATCGCGCAGTCCGCCGAACGCTGGTTCGCTCCGGGCTTCATCGAAAAGGCGCCGGAGGTTTCCGGCCGGCTCCTGAATTCCCTGCAGCACGCGGATAAGGAAAGCTACGCCTTCTGCTGCGAAGCGCTGGCCACCTTCGACGTGCGGGACCGGCTGGGTGGAATCCAGGCCCCGGTGATCGCGATCGCCGGCGCCCACGACGTGGTGACCCCGCTGCCATTCGCCCAGGAGGTCGCGGACGGTGTGGCGCACGGCAGGGCGCTGGAAATCGCGGAGGCTGGCCACTTGGCGCCCGCGGAGACTCCCGCCGTCGTGGCCCGGGAACTGAAGGAATTCTTCCTGGCCGCCGTCGCCGAGGAAGCTGCAGAAGCCGAAGAAAAGATTGAAAGCGAAGCCAAATAAATGACTGACTCCAACGCAACTCCGGGCACCACTGCGCCGAAGGGCATCGATGTGCCCGGCTACGGTGCCTCAACTCCCGGAATGCAGCAGCATGAGGTATACGACGCCGGCATGGCGGTCCGCCGCGAGGTCCTGGGCGACGCGCACGTCGACCGCGCGAATGCGAACAAGGACGAGTTCAGCGAGGACTTTCAGAATATGATCACCCGCTATGCGTGGGGGACTATCTGGACCCGCCCGGGACTGGACCGCCGTATGCGCTCGGCCATCACCCTCACTGCGCTGATCGCGCACGGGCACCACGAGGAACTGGCTATGCATGTTCGGGCGGCGCTCCGCAACGGTCTGACCCGGGACGAAATCAAGGAAATCATGCTGCAGAGCGCCATTTACTGCAGCGTTCCCTCGGCAAACTCCGCCTTCAAGATCGCGCAGGGTGTCTTCGCCGACATTGACGCTTCTCCCGCGGGCTAGCTATAGTTCAGATTGCGTACAAGTGTTCGTGATGCGAACGCCTAAGCGGACGAGTTGGCGGACACTGTACGCAATCTGAACCAGTGATCAGGGAAGCCCAGAGGAAGCCAGCCATGAACCAGGCCTTTGTTTACGACGCGATTCGAACCCCCTTTGGAAAATTCGGCGGTTCGCTGGCGGGTGTACGCCCCGACGACCTTGCAGCCCAGGTTGTGCGCGGCATCGTCTCCCGGGTGCCGGACCTTGACCCGGCCCGCATCGACGAAGTCATCCTGGGTAATGCCAACGGCGCCGGTGAGGAAAACCGCAACGTGGCCCGCATGGCCACCCTGCTGGCCGGCCTGCCGACCTCCATTCCCGGCACCACGGTCAACCGCCTGTGCGGCTCCAGCCTCGATGCCACGATGATCGCCTCCCGCCAGATCGCCACCGGCGAGGCCGACGTCGTGCTCGTGGGCGGCGTGGAATCCATGAGCCGTGCACCCTGGGTCCTGCCAAAGACCGAGAAGCCGTACCCGGCCGGCGACCTGAAGCTGGCCTCCACGACGCTGGGCTGGCGCCTGGTGAACAAGAACATGCCCAAGGAATGGACCGTCTCCCTGGGCGAAGGCACCGAGATGCTGCGCGAACGCCACGGCATCAGCCGTGAGCGCCAGGACGAGTTTGCGGCCCGTTCCCACAAGCTCGCCACCGAGGCCTGGGACGCCGGACACTACGACAACCAGGTCATCGCGGTCGACGGCGTCGAGCTGGCCCGCGACGAATCCATCCGCCCGGGCAGCACGGCGGAGGTGCTCGCCGGACTCAAGACGGTCTTCCGTCCCGTTTCCGATGAGCCCAGCGGTGGAACCATCACCGCCGGCAACGCCTCGCCGCTGAACGACGGCGCCTCCGCCGCCCTGCTCGGCAGCGAAGCGGCCGCCGACAGCCTCGGCGTAGCTCCGCTGGCCCGCATCGCCGGCCGCGGCGCAGCAGCGCTGGAGCCGCAGTACTTCGGTTTCGCCCCCGTCGAAGCCGCCAACGGCGCGCTCAAGCGCGCCGGCATCACCTGGGGCGACGTCGCCGCCGTCGAACTTAATGAAGCCTTCGCCGCGCAGTCGCTGGCCTGCATCGATGCCTGGGATATCGATCCGGACATCGTCAATGCCTGGGGCGGCGCAGTGGCCATCGGCCACCCGCTGGGTGCTTCCGGCGTGCGCATCCTGGGCACGTTGGCCCGCCGCCTGCAGGTCTCCGGCGAACGCTACGGCGTCGCGGCCATCTGCATCGGCGTCGGTCAAGGCCTGGCCGTTGTGCTCGAAAACGTCACCAACAAGTAAGCCGGAATCAGAAGGAGGCACTGGGCGCATGCTCAACATTGCCAATTCAGCCCAAGAGGCAGTAGCCGGGATCCATGACGGGGCCACGGTGCTGATCGGCGGCTTCGGCAACGCCGGACAGCCGATGGAACTGATCGACGCACTGCTCGCCTGCGGGGCCAAGGACCTGACCGTGGTCAACAACAATGCCGGACAGGCCGACGCCGGGCTGGCGCTTCTCATCAAGGAGCGCCGCGTGAAGAAGATTATCTGCTCGTTCCCCCGCCAGTCCGACTCCTGGCACTTCGACGCCGCCTACCGCGCCGGCGAAATCGAGCTAGAGCTGGTGCCCCAGGGCAACCTGGCCGAGCGCATCCGCGCCGCCGGAGCAGGCATCGGCGGCTTCTTCACACCCACCGGTTACGGCACCATGCTGGCCGAGGGCAAGGAAACCCGCGTGATCGATGGCAAGGGATACGTCTACGAGACACCGATCCACGCCGACTTCGCCCTGATCAAGGCGCTGAAGTCGGACAAGACCGGTAACCTGGTGTACCGCAAAACCGCCCGCAACTTCGGCCCCATCATGGCCACGGCGGCCAAGCGCTCCATCGTCCAGGTCTCCGAGATCGTGGAAACCGGCGGGCTGGACCCGGAAGTCATCATCACCCCGGGCATCTATGTGGACACCGTCGTCAAGATCGAACCGCACGCGCCGGTTGTTACGGAACATGAGGTAAACCAGTGAGCGAGAAACTGACCAAGGACGAGCTGGCCCAGCTTGTTGCCAAGGACATTGCCCCCGGATCGTTCGTCAACCTGGGCATCGGCCAGCCGACCCTTGTCTCGAACTACCTGACCGCCGAGCAGGACGTCACCCTGCATACGGAGAACGGCATGCTGGGCATGGGGCCCGAGGCGAAGGGCGACCAGATCGACGAGGACCTGATCAACGCGGGCAAGATCCCCGTGACGGAACTGCCCGGCGCATCCTATTTCCACCACGCAGACTCGTTCGCCATGATGCGCGGCGGCCACCTGGACGTGTGCGTGCTGGGCGCCTTCCAGGTCTCCGCGACCGGTGACCTGGCCAACTGGCACACCGGCGCTCCGGACGCGATCCCGGCCGTCGGCGGTGCGATGGACCTGGCCACCGGCGCCAAGGACGTCTACGTGATGATGAGCCTGTTCACCAAGGACGGTAAGAGCAAGCTGGTGCCGGAGTGCACCTACCCGCTCACCGGCGTCGGCTGCGTGACGCGCGTCTACACGAACGAGGCGATCTTCCTGATCGGCCAGGACGGCGTGCGCGTCCGGGAGACCTTCGGCACGACGATTGACGAGCTGCAGGCGAGGATGGACGTCAAGCTGCTGCCGGCGTCGGACTCCTGACCGCAGTCACTGACGACGGAACCAGACAAGTGGCCATGACCCTTTCCGCCGACCAGCCCGGCAATGACGGCCCCGGCGGCAGCCCGGCCGGCACCCAGCCCGCAGGCGACCAGTTCGTGCAGTCGCTGGCCCGCGGGCTGAGCGTCATCCGGGCCTTCGATGCGGACAACCCCGTCATGACCCTGAGCGAGGTGTCGCGCCGGACCGGCCTGACCCGGGCCACAGCACGGCGGTTCCTCTATACGCTGGTGGAATTGGGCTATGTCCGGACGGACGGGCGGACCTTCGAGCTGACGGCCCTGGTGCTCCAGCTTGGGTACGCCTATCTGTCCGGACAGTCGCTAGCACAGCTGGCCCAGCCGCTGCTCGAGGACCTGTCCCGCGAGCTGCAGGAGTCGACGTCCGTCTCCATCCTGGAGGGGGACGACATCGCCTATGTGGCCCGGGTTGCCACCCGGCGGATCATGACGATCGGAATCTTTGTCGGGACGCGCTTCCCGGCCTATGCCACCTCCATGGGACGGGTGCTGCTCGCGGGGCTTCCGCGCGAACAGCTGGAGGACTACCTTGCGCGCGTGCAGCTGCGTCCGCTGACGCCGAACACCAAGACAACGCGTGCCGAACTGGCGACCGAACTGGACCGGGTGCGGGAGCGGGGCTGGTGCCTGCTGGACCAGGAGCTGGAGCTGGGCCTGCGGTCCCTTGCCGTTCCGGTCCGCAATTCAGCCGGGGAGGTTGTGGCTGCACTGAACGTTTCGATGCAGACATCGCTGCTGGGGGAGAGCCAGGGGATCGAGGACGCTGTCGCCGGGCTGCTGCCGAAACTGCAGGAGGCTTCGCTGAAGCTCACCGCAGCCATGCTGGCAACCGGCACCTAGCAGCAGCGCTGTCTTACCGCAGCAGTTCGCATCGGGGGAGCGGCGAAAGTCTGATAAACTAATACTCAATTGTTTGTGTGGCAGTGGATGAAGGTCACTTTCGGATCCCTTCCGGGGATCGTCTGGAGGCCCGTTTCCGGGTTGCAGGGTTCTTGTGCAACGAATGCCACACTTTTGCACGCCTACAGTCGTTTCAACTGATCTTCCGTAGGACCTGCGAAACGACTGACAATGCTCTCAATGCTTGGTCCCGGCCGGAGCTGCGGATGGAACGCAGCCGGCTATGGCAGGGCGGCAAGAGATTTATCCCGAGGAAAAACGGAGAACACGAAAGTGCCTACGATTCAGCAGCTGGTCCGCAAGGGCCGCTCACCCAAGGTCTCCAAGACCAAGGCGCCTGCGCTCAAGAGCAACCCGATGCGCCGGGGTGTCTGCACCCGCGTCTACACCACCACGCCGAAGAAGCCGAACTCCGCTCTGCGCAAGGTCGCCCGTGTGCGCCTGGCTGGCGGCATCGAAGTCACCGCCTACATCCCCGGCGTTGGCCACAACCTGCAGGAACACTCCATCGTGCTGGTGCGCGGCGGCCGTGTTAAGGACCTGCCGGGTGTCCGCTACAAGATCGTCCGCGGCGCCCTTGACACCCAGGGTGTCAAGAACCGTCAGCAGGCCCGCAGCCGCTACGGCGCGAAGAAGGAGAAGAAGTAATGCCCCGCAAGGGTCCGGCCCCCAAGCGGCCGCTCGTAGTAGATCCCGTCTACGGATCCCCGTTGGTTACCCAGTTGATCAACAAGGTCCTGGTCGACGGCAAGAAGTCCACCGCTGAGCGCATCGTCTACGGTGCCCTGGAAGGCGCCCGGGAAAAGACGGGCGGCGATCCGGTCGCGGCCCTGAAGAAGGCCATGGACAACATCAAGCCCAGCCTTGAGGTCAAGTCCCGCCGCGTCGGTGGCGCCACCTACCAGGTCCCCGTCGAGGTCAAGCCGGGCCGTGCGACCGCCCTGGCCCTGCGCTGGCTGGTCGGCTACTCCAAGGCCCGCCGCGAGAAGACGATGACCGAGCGTCTGCGCAATGAGATCCTGGATGCATCCAACGGTCTCGGAGCTTCCGTGAAGCGCCGCGAAGACACGCACAAGATGGCCGAGTCCAACAAGGCCTTCGCTCACTACCGCTGGTAGAAAACGATCGCAAGCCGTTGGCCCCCGGGCCGGCGGCTTGCGGTGCAGCCAACCTCCACACCCGCAAAAAGGGAGACATCGTGGCACTGGACGTGCTTACCGACCTCAAGAAGGTCCGCAACATCGGCATCATGGCGCACATCGATGCCGGCAAGACCACTACTACCGAGCGAATCCTGTTCTACACCGGCATCAACCACAAGCTTGGCGAGACCCACGACGGTGCGTCGACCATGGACTGGATGGCACAGGAGCAGGAGCGTGGTATCACCATCACCTCCGCAGCCACCACCTGTTACTGGAAGAACAACCAGATCAACATCATCGACACGCCCGGTCACGTGGACTTCACGGTTGAGGTTGAGCGCTCCCTGCGCGTCCTCGACGGCGCCGTTGCCGTGTTCGATGGCAAGGAAGGTGTGGAGCCGCAGTCGGAGACGGTGTGGCGCCAGGCTGATAAGTACAACGTTCCGCGCATCTGCTTCATCAACAAGATGGACAAGCTGGGTGCGGACTTCTATTTCACCGTGGACACCATCATCAAGCGCCTGGGTGCGCGGCCGCTGGTCATGCAGCTGCCGATCGGCGCCGAGAGCGATTTCGATGGCGTCGTCGACCTGCTGACGATGAAGGCCATGACCTGGCGCGGCGAGACCGAGATGGGCGCCCATTTCGAGACCGAAGAGATCCCGGCGGACCTCCAGGCCAAGGCCGAGGAGTACCGCGCGAAGCTGGTCGAGACCGTTGCTGAAGCAGACGAAGCGCTGATGGAGAAGTACCTCGAGGGCGAAGAGCTCACCATCGAGGAGCTTCAGGCGGGCATCCGCAAGATGACCATCAATTCCGAAATCTACCCGGTGTTCTGCGGTTCAGCCTTCAAGAATAAGGGTGTGCAGCCGATGCTGGATGCCGTGATCTCGTACCTGCCGTCGCCGTACGACGTTCCGAACATCAAGGGCCACGACGTCCGTGACGAAGAGGTCATCCTCGAGCGCGAAACCAATGCCGAGGCACCGTTCTCGGCGCTGGCGTTCAAGGTGGTGACGCACCCGTTCTTCGGCAAGCTGACCTACCTGCGCGTCTACTCCGGCAAGGCCGCCTCCGGTACCCAGGTCATCAACTCGACCAAGGGCAAGAAGGAGCGCATCGGAAAGCTCTTCCAGATGCACGCCAACAAGGAGAATCCGGTGGATGAAATCACCACCGGCCACATCTACGCGGCGATCGGCCTCAAGGACACCACCACCGGTGACACCCTGTGCGATCCGAACAACCCGATCGTGCTCGAGTCCATGAGCTTCCCGGAGCCCGTGATCTCGGTTGCCATCGAGCCCAAGACCAAGGGTGACCAGGAGAAACTTTCCACCGCGATCCAGAAGCTCTCCGAAGAGGATCCGACCTTCCAGGTCTCCCTCAACGAAGAGACCGGCCAGACGGTCATAGCCGGTATGGGCGAGCTCCACCTGGACATCCTGGTGGACCGCATGCGCCGCGAATTCAAGGTCGAAGCCAACGTGGGCAAGCCCCAGGTTGCATACCGCGAAACCATCAAGCGCGCCGTGGAGAAGGTCGACTACACCCACAAGAAGCAGACCGGTGGTTCCGGCCAGTTCGCAAAGGTGCAGGTCTCCTTCGAACCGCTGGACACCTCCGAAGGTACCTTCTACGAGTTTGAGAACAAGGTCACCGGTGGCCGCATCCCCCGTGAGTACATCCCGTCGGTGGATCACGGCATCCAGGATGCAATGCAGATCGGTGTCCTTGCCGGATATCCGTTGGTCGGTGTCAAGGCAACCCTGCTTGATGGCGCCTACCACGACGTCGACTCTTCGGAGATGGCGTTCAAGATCGCTGGATCCCAGGTCTTCAAGGAAGGCGCCAAGCGCGCCAACCCGGTCCTGCTCGAGCCTGTGATGGCCGTCGAAGTACGTACCCCGGAGGAATACATGGGTGACGTGATCGGCGACCTGAATTCGCGGCGCGGCATGATCCAGTCGATGGAGGATGCCAGCGGCGTGAAGGTTGTGCGCGCCAGCGTCCCGCTGTCCGAAATGTTCGGCTACATCGGCGACCTGCGTTCCAAGACCCAGGGCCGCGCGGTCTACTCCATGCAGTTCGACAGCTACGCGGAGGTCCCGAAGGCAGTCGCCGACGAGATCATCCAGAAGGTCCGCGGCGAGTAAATTTGGTTGATCTCCGGGAGTTCGCAGGGGCTCCGGGGGAGAAAACCGTGTGCAGCCGGCCGGCGGGCCATGCCCGTCAACCGGCCGGCTGCATACCAGCGCCGATGGCACTTAACGCAGGTGCCAGCACAATCCTGCAATTTCATCAAATCCGAAGCCAGCAGTAGACTTGCAAGAGTTTCAATAGCGAAAAGCGCTATTGAGGTGTACGTCTTCTGAAATAAAACGTTCTAGGAGGAACCCGTGGCGAAGGCAAAGTTCGAGCGGACTAAGCCGCACGTCAACATCGGTACCATCGGTCACGTTGACCACGGTAAGACCACGTTGACCGCTGCCATTTCCAAGGTGCTTGCTGACAAGTACCCCGATCTCAACGAGCAGCGTGACTTCGCAGCTATCGACTCTGCCCCGGAAGAGCGCCAGCGCGGTATCACCATCAACATCTCGCACATCGAGTACCAGACCGAGAAGCGCCACTACGCACACGTTGACGCTCCCGGCCACGCTGACTACATCAAGAACATGATCACTGGTGCAGCACAGATGGACGGCGCGATCCTCGTAGTTGCCGCCACCGACGGTCCGATGGCCCAGACCCGCGAGCACGTTCTGCTGGCCCGCCAGGTTGGTGTTCCCTACCTGCTGGTGGCCCTGAACAAGGCGGACATGGTTGAGGACGAGGAACTCCTCGACCTCGTCGAAATGGAAGTCCGTGAGCTGCTGAGCTCCCAGGAGTTCGACGGCGACAACGCCCCCGTGGTCCGCGTCTCCGGCCTGAAGGCCCTGGAAGGCGATCCGCAGTGGGTCAAGTCCGTCGAGGACCTGATGGATGCTGTCGACAACAACATCCCGGACCCGGTCCGCGACAAGGACAAGCCGTTCCTGATGCCGATCGAGGACGTCTTCACCATCACCGGCCGCGGTACCGTTGTCACCGGCCGTGCCGAGCGTGGCACCCTCGCCATCAACTCCGAAGTTGAGATCGTCGGTATCCGCCCGATCCAGAAGACCACCGTTACCGGTATCGAGATGTTCCACAAGCAGCTCGACGAAGCCTGGGCAGGCGAGAACTGTGGTCTGCTGCTGCGCGGTATCAAGCGTGAAGACGTGGAGCGTGGCCAGGTTGTCGTGAAGCCGGGTTCCATCACCCCGCACACCGACTTCGAGGCCAACGTCTACATCCTGTCCAAGGATGAAGGCGGCCGCCACAACCCGTTCTACTCGAACTACCGTCCGCAGTTCTACTTCCGCACCACGGACGTCACCGGTGTCATCACCCTGCCGGAAGGCACCGAGATGGTCATGCCGGGCGACAACACTGAGATGAGCGTTGAGCTCATCCAGCCGATCGCTATGGAAGAGGGACTCGGCTTCGCTATCCGCGAAGGCGGCCGCACCGTTGGATCCGGCCGTGTCACCAAGATCATCAAGTAATCACTGATTGCCTGATTCTTTGATTGGCCCCGCTGCCTGGCAGCGGGGCCAATCTCTTTAACGGATAGGATGGTGCCCATGGAATGGATCATTGTCCCAGCGGTGATCGCTGCCGCAGGCGCAGCCGTCCTCTGGGGCCGCAGGTATTTCCGGCATGAACTTGACCGCGCGAAGCGGATCCGCCGGGCCAACCGGCACGGCCGGCGCTGACGCCCGGAACGATCGCAGCGAACCGGTCGATTGGCATTCGCCGGTCATATCTGGCACACTGGATGAGTTGTTCAAGCGCTTTCGTATGTCTTGCTGTGAAGGTTTGCAGTGACGGTGTGCTGCGACTGTGTCCCGGCCAGGATAATGCCTGGCGCAGGGTCAGGTCCCACGGAATGAAAGCCCAAATATAACCCACCCCATTCTTTTGGCCAGGGACGTTTCGCGTCTGCGACACGCCCGACCGCGGGGGTCGGAGCCTCGGCAGGGTGAGGAACCCGGAACCATCCGGATTCAGCCTGCTGGAGGGGCGCCTATAGAGCGGCGCAACCGGTAAGTAAACAGAGCAGCACTGAGAAAGAGGAGCGGAGACGCCATGGCGGGACAGAAAATCCGCATCCGTCTGAAGTCATATGACCACGAGGTCATTGATGTTTCAGCACGGAAGATCGTTGAGACGGTCACGCGTGCAGGCGCAACGGTAGTAGGCCCCGTGCCGCTGCCCACCGAGAAGAACGTGTACTGCGTTATTCGTTCGCCGCACAAGTACAAGGACAGCCGCGAGCACTTCGAGATGCGCACGCACAAGCGTCTGATCGACATTATTGACCCCACGCCGAAGGCAGTCGACTCGCTGATGCGCCTTGACCTGCCGGCCGACGTGAACATCGAAATCAAGCTGTAGGGGAGAGCGGATACTTATGTCTTCTACAACTACACGCCAGGTAAAGGGCCTGCTGGGCACCAAGCTCGGCATGACCCAGGTCTGGGACGAGAACAACCGCCTTGTGCCGGTGACCGTCGTCCAGGCTGACTCCAACGTCATCACTCAGCTGCGTAATGCTGACGCCGACGGCTACACCGCTGTGCAGATCGGCTACGGCCAGATCGATCCCCGCAAGGTCACCAAGCCGCTGGCAGGCCACTTCGAGAAGGCCGGCGTGACGCCGCGCCGCCACGTCGTGGAACTGCGTACCGCTGACGCCGACAGCTACGAGCTGGGCCAGGAGCTCTCCGTGGAGATCTTCGAAGCCGGCCAGAAGGTCGACGTCGTCGGAACCTCCAAGGGTAAGGGCTTCGCCGGTGTCATGAAGCGCCACGGCTTTGCCGGCGTCGGTGCTTCCCACGGTCAGCACAAGAACCACCGCAAGCCCGGATCCATCGGCGGTGCCTCCACCCCGGGGCGCGTCTTCAAGGGCCTGCGCATGGCCGGCCGTATGGGCGCCGTCCGCCACACCACGCTGAACCTGACCGTTCACGCTGTCGACACCGAGAAGTCGCTGCTCCTGCTCAAGGGCGCCGTTCCCGGTGCCCGCGGATCGGTCGTCCTCGTCCGCACCGCAGTGAAGGGAGCCTAGTCCAATGGCTAACACTGTCCAGGTAGACCTGCCTGCAGAGATCTTCGACGTGCAGACCAACGTGCCGCTGCTGCACCAGGTCGTCGTCGCACAGCTCGCTGCCGCGCGCCAGGGTACCCACAAGACCAAGACCCGTTCCGAAGTTTCCGGAGCAGGCCGCAAGCCGTTCAAGCAGAAGGGTACCGGCCGTGCCCGCCAGGGTTCGATCCGCGCTCCGCACATGACCGGCGGCGGCGTGGTCCACGGACCGACCCCGCGCGACTACAGCCAGCGCACCCCTAAGAAGATGAAGGCTGCTGCACTGCGCGGCGCCCTGTCCGACCGTGCCCGCCACGGCCGCATCCACGTCATCGAGTCCCTGGTTGCCGGCGGAACGCCGTCCACCAAGGAAGCGCTGGCCAGCCTGCGCGCCGTTTCCGAGCGCGGGAACCTGCTCGTCGTCATCGAGCGCGCCAACGATGTTGCCGCACTGTCCGTGCGCAACCTCGAGGAAGTTCACGTTCTCTACGCAGACCAGCTGAACACTTACGACGTGCTTGTCGCCGACGATGTGGTCTTCACCAAGGCTGCTTACGAGGCTTTCATTGCAGCTAAGACAACTGCTAAGGAGGACGCCAAGTGAGCGCGACCACCGCAAAGGACCCACGCGACGTCGTCATTGCACCCGTCGTTTCGGAAAAGAGCTACGGCCTGATCGACGAAGGTAAGTACACCTTCCTGGTCGACCCGCGCTCGAACAAGTCCGAGATCAAGTTCGCTGTGGAGAAGATCTTCTCCGTCAAGGTGGACTCGGTCAACACCATCAACCGTGCCGGTAAGCGCAAGCGCACCAAGTTCGGATGGGGACAGCGCAAGGGCACCAAGCGTGCCATTGTCACCCTGAAGGAAGGCGCAATCGACATCTTCGGCGGTCCGCTCAGCTAGGGCGGAGACCACTTTAACGAGGAATTGAACTATGGGAATCCGTAATTACAAGCCGACAACGCCGGGCCGCCGCGGCTCCAGCGTTGCCGACTTCGCTGAAATCACGCGGTCGACACCGGAAAAGTCTCTGGTCCGTCCACTGCCTAAGAACGGCGGCCGCAACAACTCCGGCAAGATCACCACCCGCCACAAGGGTGGTGGCCACAAGCGCCAGTACCGTCTGATCGACTTCCGTCGTCATGACAAGGACGGTGTTGCCGCCAAGGTTGCCGAGATCGAGTACGATCCGAACCGCACGGCCCGCATCGCACTGCTGCACTACGTTGATGGCACCAAGCGTTACATCCTTGCTCCGGCCAAGCTGAAGCAGGGCGACTTCGTGGAGGCCGGCGCCGGTGCCGACATCAAGCCCGGCAACAACCTGCCGCTGCGCAACATCCCCCTGGGTACGGTTGTGCACGCTGTTGAACTGCGCCCGGGCGGCGGCGCCAAGATGGCCCGGTCCGCCGGCGCGTCCGTCCAGCTCGTCGCCAAGGAGGGCCGCTACGCCCAGCTGCGCCTGCCTTCCGGTGAAGTCCGCAACGTCGATGTGCGCTGCCGCGCCACGGTCGGCGAGGTCGGCAACGCCGAGCAGTCCAACATCAACTGGGGCAAGGCCGGCCGCCTGCGCTGGAAGGGCGTCCGCCCGACCGTCCGCGGTGTGGCCATGAACCCGATCGACCACCCGCATGGTGGTGGTGAAGGTAAGACCTCCGGTGGACGCCACCCGGTCAACCCGAACGGCAAGCCCGAGGGCCGTACCCGCCGCCCGAACAAAGAGAGCGACAAGCTTATTGTGCGTCGCCGTCGTACTGGCAAGAACAAGCGATAGGAGCCTGGACACATGCCACGCAGCCTGAAGAAGGGTCCCTTCGTTGACCAGCACCTTTTTGTCAAGGTCGCCAACGAGAACGAAAAGGGAACCAAGAACGTCATCAAGACCTGGTCCCGCCGGTCGATGATCATCCCCGACATGCTCGGGCACACGATCGCCGTTCACGACGGACGCAAGCACATCCCGGTGTTTGTCACCGAGTCGATGGTCGGGCACAAGCTCGGCGAATTCGCTCCCACGCGGACTTTCCGCGGCCATGTGAAGGACGACCGTAAGGGCAAGCGCCGCTGAGGCGCTTAGCTCCTACGTCTTAGACGAGAGAAGGAAAGCAATGGAAGCCAAGGCAATCGCGCGTCACCTGCGCGTAACGCCTATGAAGGCCCGGCGCGTCGTCAACCTTGTTCGTGGCAAGCAAGCGAATGAGGCTCTGGCAATTCTGAAGTTCGCCCCGCAGGCGGCTTCGGAGCCGGTATTCAAGGTAGTTCAGTCCGCAATGGCGAACGCCCGCGTTCTCGCAGACCGCGATGGTGTTCCCTTCGACGAGAGCGACCTGTTCATCAGCGAAGCATTCGTTGACGAGGGCCCGACCATGAAGCGGTTCCAGCCGCGTGCCCAGGGCCGCGCCTACCGCATCAACAAGCGAACCAGCCACGTCACCGTGGTTGTCGCAACCCCGGAAGAGAAAGGTGGGGATCAGTAAGTGGGACAGAAAGTAAATCCGCACGGATTCCGTCTCGGCATCACTACTGACCACGTTTCGCACTGGTTTGCTGACAGCAACAAGCCCGGACAGCGCTACAAGGATTTCGTCCGCGAGGACGTCAAGATCCGCCAGCTTATGTCCACCGGTATGGAGCGCGCCGGCATCGCCAAGGTTGAGATCGAGCGCACCCGGGACCGTGTCCGCGTGGATATCCACACCGCACGTCCGGGCATCGTGATCGGCCGCCGCGGCGCCGAAGCCGACCGCATTCGCGGCGAGCTGGAGAAGCTGACCGGCAAGCAGGTGCAGCTGAACATCCTCGAGGTCAAGAACCCGGAGATCGAAGCCCAGCTGGTGGCCCAGGGTATCGCCGAGCAGCTCTCTTCCCGCGTGGCATTCCGCCGCGCTATGAAGAAGGCCATGCAGTCCGCGCAGCGCGCCGGCGCCAAGGGCATCCGTGTCCAGTGCTCCGGCCGTCTGGGCGGTGCTGAAATGAGCCGTTCCGAGTTCTACCGCGAAGGCCGTGTGCCCCTGCATACCCTGCGTGCGAACATCGACTACGGCTTCTTCGAGGCGAAGACCACCTTCGGCCGCATCGGCGTGAAGGTCTGGATCTACAAGGGCGATGTCACCTCCAAGGAACTGGCTGCCCAGGCAGCTGCAGCTCCGTCCCGCGGACGCGGCGGCGACCGTCCGGGCCGCGGCCCGGCCGGCGACCGTGGTGACCGCCGTCGTCGTAACGACCGCCAGGCAGCCCCGGCCCAGGCCGAAGCGCCTCAGGCAACCGAAGCTGCGGCCCCGGCTGCTGCTCCGGCTGCAGAAGGAGGACAGGCTTAAATGCTTATCCCACGTCGAGTAAAGTTCCGTAAGCAGCACCACCCGGGCCGTTCGGGCGCTGCCACCGGCGGCACCAAGGTCAGCTTCGGTGAGTTCGGTATCCAGGCGCTGTCCCCGGCCTACGTGACCAACCGCCAGATTGAGGCCGCGCGTATCGCCATGACCCGCCACATTAAGCGTGGCGGCAAGGTCTGGATCAACATCTACCCGGACCGTCCGCTGACCAAGAAGCCGGCCGAAACCCGTATGGGTTCCGGTAAGGGTTCGCCGGAGTGGTGGGTGGCCAACGTCAAGCCGGGCCGGGTTCTCTTCGAGATCTCCGGTGTTTCCGAAGACGTCGCCCGCGAGGCTATGCGCCTGGCAATCCACAAGCTCCCGTTGAAGGCGCGCATCGTGCGACGCGAAGGTGGTGAATAGAAATGGCAGTTGGTTCGAAGGAACTGGCATCCGATCAGCTGGACAGCTTCGACAATGAGCGTCTCGTTGAAGAACTGCGCAAGGCCAAGGAGGAGCTGTTCAACCTCCGCTTCCAGTCCGCCACCGGGCAGCTGGAAAACCATGGCCGCCTGCGTGCTGTCAAGCGCGACATCGCCCGCATCTACACGGTGCTGCGCGAACGCGAGCTGGGCATTCGCCCGGAGGTCGCCGCTCCCGCCGAGGAAGCGACGGCCGAGAAGAAGTCCAAGAAGGCTTCCAAGGCAGAGGCAGCTCAGACGGCAGAAACCCCGGCAACTGAGGATGATGCCAAGTGAGTGAAAACAAGAATGAGGAAACTGTGACTGAGTCTTCCGCCCAGACTCGCGGTTACCGCAAGACCGTCCGCGGTTACGTGGTTTCCGACAAGATGGAAAAGACCATTGTGGTCGAGGTCGAGGACCGTGTGAAGCACTCGCTTTACGGCAAGGTCATCCGCCGCACCTCCAAGGTCAAGGCTCACGACGAGCAGAACAGCGCCGGCATCGGCGACCTGGTGCTGCTCAGCGAGACCCGTCCGCTGTCCGCCACCAAGCGGTGGCGCCTGGTCGAGATCCTCGAAAAGGCCAAGTAAACCAGTCCGGACAGCTGTCCGGCAGGTGGTCAGTACCTGACCGGGAAGGGCCCAAACCCAGCGGGGTTTGGGCTCTTCCCGCGTTCATGGGCCAGATCCGCGTGTGCTAAGATATTGAGTTTGTATGGCGCCCCATGTGCGCCAGACGATCCTCGTAAACAATCGTGCCACTGCATACTGCCCCCAATGCCGCCCGTCGTGCTGCCCAGCACGCTGCGCATGCATTCGCCGGGGACCGTGGGTGCCAGATGTTCCTGGCATGAGCGTTTAGTCCTGTTCTGGCAAAATCCAGGCAGGTCCAGAGACACCCCGAACAACCGTTCCGCAAGGCTCATGCCGTAGGCAGTTTTTCGGTCTGAGAACCAGCGCGACGCAAGGAGTAAAAATTGATTCAGCAGGAGTCGCGGCTTAAGGTCGCCGACAACACGGGTGCCAAGGAAATCCTTGCCATCCGCGTTCTCGGTGGTTCCGGCCGTCGCTACGCAGGCATCGGCGACGTCATCGTCGCCACCGTCAAGGATGCAATTCCCGGCGGTAACGTCAAGAAGGGCGATGTGGTCAAGGCCGTCATCGTCCGCACCAAGAAGGAACGCCGCCGTCCGGACGGTTCCTACATCAAGTTCGACGAGAACGCAGCTGTGATCCTGAAGAACGACGGGGACCCCCGCGGTACCCGTATCTTCGGCCCGGTCGGACGCGAACTTCGCGACAAGAAGTTCATGAAGATCATCTCGCTCGCCCCGGAGGTGCTGTAGTCCATGGCCAAGATCAAGAAGGGCGACCTCGTCCAGGTCATCACCGGCGCCAAGCAGGACCGCGGCGGCGACCGCGGCAAGCAGGGCAAGGTCCTGAAGGTGTTCCCCGAGTCCAACCGCGTCCTCGTTGAGGGCATCAACCGGGTCACCAAGCACACCAAGGTTGGCCAGTCCCAGCGCGGCACCAAGACCGGCGGCATCGAGACTTTCGAGGCGCCGATCCATGTCAGCAACGTTGCCATCGTTGACCCCGAGACCAAGAAGCCGACCCGCGTGGGCTACCGTACCGAGACCGTTGAGCGTGACGGCCGCGAGCGTACCGTTCGCGTTCGTGTTGCCAAGGCTTCCGGAAAGGATCTGTAATGACTGAGACCGTCACCAAGATCGTTCCCCGCCTGAAGGCCCGCTACGCTGCGGAAATCTCCAAGTCCCTCCAGGACCAGTTCCAGTACCCGAACGTGAACCAGGTTCCGCGCCTGGTGAAGGTCGTGGTGAACATGGGTGTCGGAGACGCCGCCAAGGACTCGAAGCTCATCGAGGGCGCCATCCGCGACCTGACCCAGATCACCGGTCAGAAGCCCCAGGTCACCAAGGCACGCAAGTCCATCGCGCAGTTCAAGCTGCGTGAAGGCATGCCGATCGGTGCGCACGCTACACTGCGCGGCGACCGCATGTGGGAGTTCGTCGACCGCCTGGTCACCCTGGCCCTGCCCCGTATCCGCGACTTCCGCGGCCTCAACGGCAAGCAGTTCGACGGCAATGGCAACTACACGTTCGGCCTGACCGAGCAGTCCATGTTCCATGAGATCGATCAGGACAAGATCGACCGCGTGCGGGGCATGGACATCACCGTGGTGACCACCGCCAAGACCGACGACGAGGGACGCGCGCTGCTCAAGGCGCTCGGCTTCCCGTTCAAGACCGAAGATTAATTCAACTACGTAAAAGGTCCAACTCCCGCCGGCCCAGCCCGGGGGAGCGAGGAAACCGTTACGAGGAAGGGCAGAAGCCCAAATGACAATGACTGATCCTGTCGCAGACATGCTGACCCGTCTGCGCAACGCAAACTCGGCATACCACGACACCGTGTCCATGCCTTACAGCAAGCTCAAGGCCCGTGTTGCCGACATCCTGAAGGCCGAAGGCTACATTGCCGGCTGGAAGGAAGAAGAGGCCGAGGTCGGCAAGAAGCTGACCCTCGAGCTGAAGTTCGGTCCGAACCGCGAGCGATCCATCGCCGGCGTCCGCCGCATCTCCAAGCCCGGTCTGCGCGTTTACGCAAAGTCCACCAACCTGCCGCATGTGCTGGGTGGCCTGGGCATCGCAATCCTGTCCACCTCTTCCGGGCTGATGACTGATCGTCAGGCCGGCAAGAAGGGCGTGGGCGGCGAAGTCCTCGCGTACGTCTGGTAACGGGAAAGGAAGAGAATAATGTCACGTATTGGACGTCTCCCCATTCCGGTACCGGCCGGCGTCGAGGTCAAGGTCGACGGCAACGTTGTGTCCGTTAAGGGTGCCAAGGGCGAACTGAGCCACACTGTGGCCAGCCCGATCCAGGTTGCACTTGAGGACAACACCCTTGCGGTTACCCGCCCGAATGACGAGCGCGAGTCCCGTTCGCTGCACGGCCTGACCCGGACCCTGATCGCCAACATGATCACCGGTGTGACCGAAGGCTACAAGAAGAACCTCGAGATCGTCGGCACCGGTTACCGCGTGCAGGCCAAGGGCGCGGACCTCGAGTTCGCCCTGGGGTACAGCCACCCGGTCGCCGTGAAGGCTCCGGAAGGCATCACCCTGACTGTTGAGGGCCCCACCAAACTCTCCGTCTCGGGCATTGACAAGCAGCAGGTGGGCGAGGTTGCTGCCAACATCCGCAAGCTGCGCAGGCCTGATCCCTATAAGGGCAAGGGCATTCGCTACGCTGGCGAAGTTATCCGCCGCAAGGTCGGAAAGGCTGGTAAGTAATCATGGCGATCAGCATTAACAAGAAGCGCAGCTCCAAGAGCAAGCAGGCCTCCCGCGGCCGCCGCCACCTGCGCGTCCGCAAGCGCATCACCGGTACCGCGGTCCGCCCGCGCCTGGTGGTCAACCGTTCGGCCCGCCACGTCTTCGTGCAGGTCGTTGACGACAGCAAGGGCATCACCGTTGCTTCCGCCTCGACCCTCGAAGCCGATCTGCGCGCATTCGACGGCGACAAGACTGCCAAGGCCAAGCGCGTCGGCGAGCTCGTTGCAGAGCGGGCCAAGGCCGCAGGCGTGGAGGCTGTTGTCTTCGACCGCGGTGGTAACAAGTACCACGGCCGCATTGCGGCTATCGCAGACGGCGCACGTGAAGGTGGGCTGGCACTGTGAGCGAGGCAAACAACGAAAAGGAAATCCAGGTGACTGAAGCAGCAGCTGCTGAGGCAACTGAGACCACCGCAGCCGCCGGCACCGAAGGTGACCGCCGCGGCGGACGCCGGGGTGAGCGCGGCGAGCGTGGTGGCCGTGGCGAGCGCGGCGGCCGTGGTGGCCGCGACGGTGGCCGCGATGCCGAAAAGGACAAGTTCGTAGAGCGCGTTGTCACCATCAACCGCGTTGCCAAGGTCGTCAAGGGTGGTCGTCGCTTCAGCTTCACCGCCCTGGTCGTCGTCGGCGACGGCAACGGTATGGTGGGCGTGGGCTACGGCAAGGCCAAGGAAGTTCCGGCCGCCATCGCCAAGGGCGTTGAAGAGGCCAAGAAATCCTTCTTCCGCGTGCCCAAGGCCGGCACCACTGTCCCGCACATGGTCCAGGGCGAGGCTGCCGCAGGCGTTGTCCTGCTGCGTCCGGCCGCCCCGGGTACCGGTGTTATCGCCGGTGGTCCGGTCCGCGCCGTGCTCGAGTGCGTTGGCATCCACGACGTTCTGTCCAAGTCCCTCGGCTCCTCCAACGCGATCAACATTGTTCACGCAACCGTTGACGCGCTGAAGCGGCTCGAAGAGCCGGCCGCTGTTGCGGCCCGCCGCGGACTGCCGATGGACGAGGTTGTGCCCGCGACTCTGCTGCGCACCATCCAGAACCAGAAGGCAGGTGCGTAATGACTGCGTCGTTCGACAAGAACAGCCAGATCGAAATCACCCAGATCAAGTCCGTCATTGGCGGCAAGCAGAACCAGCGCGACACCCTGCGCTCGTTGGGTCTGAAGCGTATCGGCCACAGTGTGGTCCGCAGCGCGGACGACGTGACGGTCGGGATGGTCAACACTGTTTCTCACCTCGTGAAGGTTGAGGAGGCGAAGTAACCATGGCAGAACAGAACAAAGAGCACGCTCTGAAGGTCCACCACCTGCGTCCTGCGCCGGGTGCCAAGACCGAGAAGACCCGTGTGGGCCGTGGTGAAGGCTCCAAGGGCAAGACCGCAGGCCGCGGTACCAAGGGTACGAAGGCCCGCTACCAGGTGAAGCCGGGCTTCGCAGGTGGGCAGCTGCCGCTGCACATGCGCCTGCCGAAGCTGCGCGGCTTCAAGAACCCGTTCCGGGTGGAGTTCCAGGTCGTGAATCTGGAGAAGCTCTCGGAGCTGTTCCCTGAGGGCGGCGAAGTAACCGTGGAGAGCCTGGTCGAGAAGGGTGCTGTTCGCAAGAACCAGCCCGTCAAGATCCTGGGCACCGGCGACATCACCGTCAAGGTCGATGTGAAGGCCCACGCCTTCTCCACCAGCGCGGCGGAAAAGATCGCCGCAGCGGGCGGAAGCACCACTGCGCTCTAGCGACTGCGCCCAAGCAGTCGCAAGTAGCCGGAGCGGGGGATCCCGCTGCAGCTGAGCAAACCCTGGCGGGTCGGAGTAATCCGGCCCGCCAGGGCATTTTAAGGCAGCCTGACGGGCGGGAGCCCCCGCGGAGCGGGCACCAGTATGACGCCGGATCCGAACGGGGCAGCACGGTATTTATTTGTATGGCGATTGAGCCGCTAGACTCGGTAGTTGTGACTTGTCGTCAAACGGCACCAAGAACTTTCAGGAGGACGCTTGCTTAGCGCTATTGGCCGGGCATTCCGGACGCCGGACTTGCGACGCAAGCTGTTGTTCACGCTGGGAATCATCGCGATCTTCCGCCTGGGCGCGTTTATCCCGGCGCCCGGTGTTGACTACGGCAATGTGCAGCAGTGTTTGGCCTTGGGAACCACCACCGGCGGCCTGTACCAGTTCGTAAACCTGTTCAGCGGCGGCGCCCTGCTCCAGGTCTCCATTTTCGCCCTGGGCATCATGCCCTACATCACGGCGAGTATCATCGTCCAGCTGCTGCGCGTGGTCATTCCGCGCTTCCAGGAGCTGCACCAGGAAGGTCAGTCCGGCCAGTCCAAGCTGACCCAGTACACCCGGTACCTGACCATCGCACTGGGCCTGCTGAACGCCACTACATTGGTGTCCCTGGCCCGGTCCGGCGCCCTGTTCAACTTCACCTGCAACGTGCCAGTCATCCCGAATGACAACATCATCACCGTCCTGCTGATGATCCTCACGCTGACGGCCGGCACCGGACTGATCATGTGGATGGGCGAGCTGATCACCGAGAGGGGCGTGGGCAACGGCATGTCCCTGCTCATCTTCACGTCCATCGCCGCCAGCTTCCCGGGCGCCCTGGGCGCAATCCTGAACAGCCAGGGCTGGAGTGTCTTCCTGACCGTGCTGGCCATCGGCGTCGTCGTGGTGGCCCTGGTGATTTTCGTCGAGCAGTCGCAGCGCCGTATCCCGGTCCAGTACGCCAAGCGCATGGTGGGCCGCCGGACACTGGGCGGTACCAGCACGTATATCCCGATCAAGGTGAACATGGCCGGCGTCATTCCGGTCATCTTCGCCTCGTCGATGCTGTACCTGCCGGCCCTGGTCGCGCAGTTCAACACGCCGACGGATCCGAACACGCCTTTGCCCGAGTGGGTGGCCTGGATTCAGACCTACCTGGTCACCGGCGACCACCCGCTGTACATGGCCCTGTACTTCCTGATGATTGTGTTCTTCACGTATTTCTACGTAGCGATCACCTTCAATCCAGACGAGGTCTCGGACAACATGAAGAAGTACGGCGGCTTCATCCCTGGTATCCGGGCTGGCCGGCCCACGGCGGAGTACCTGCAGTACGTCCTGTCCCGGATCACGCTGCCAGGCGCCCTGTACCTGGGCATCGTGGCCCTGATTCCCTTGATTGCCCTGGTGCTCATCAACGCCAACCAGAATTTCCCGTTTGGCGGTACCTCGATCCTCATCATGGTGGGTGTGGGTCTTGAGACGGTCAAGCAGATCGATGCCCAACTCCAACAACGCCACTACGAAGGGTTACTGCGATGACGAGAATGCTCATTATCGGTCCGCCAGGATCAGGTAAGGGAACACAGGCGGCACGGATATCAGAGCGGCTTGGCGTCGTTGCGATTTCCACCGGCGATATCTTCCGCGCAAATGTAAAGGCACAGACGCCGCTTGGCATTGAAGCCAAGAAGTACATTGACGCCGGCGACTTCGTTCCGGACAGCGTCACCAACAACATGGTCCGCGACCGCCTCCAGGAAGCCGATGCAGCAGAGGGCTTCCTGCTGGACGGCTACCCCCGCACCACCGTGCAGGTGGATGAGCTGGACAGCATCCTGTCCGAGAACGAGCAGCAGCTGGACGTAGTCCTGCAGCTGACCGCCGATGACGAGGAACTGGTCCGGCGCCTGCTGGCCCGTGCCGAGCTGGACGGCCGCACGGATGACAACGAGACCGTCATCCGCCACCGGCTGGACCTCTACCACGAGCAGACGGAGACCGTCGTGGCCCGGTACGCCGAGCGCGGCATCCTCACTAAAGTTGACGGCATCGGTGCCATCGACGAGGTCACCGACCGGGTCATGGACGCCATCAAGGCCGTCACCGGTTCCTGATCCGGGTCCATAGGCTTGAAGCGAAGGCCCCTGGCTGCGGTTGAACCGCCGCCGGGGGCCTTCGGCGCTGAACCGCTAGAATTGTCGGGTTGATTCCGAAGGAAGTTGGTAAGAATGGCGTTCGGCCAGCCGCGCATCGAATACAAGACACCTGCCCAGATCCTTAAAATGCGCCAGGCCGGGCTGGTCACCAGCCGCGCCCTGGATGCGGCGGTGGCTGCCGCCGTCGTCGGTGCCACCACCCGGGACCTGGACGCTGCGTTCGCCGCAGTCTTGAAAGATGCTGGGGCGACCTCCAACTTCCTTGGCTACCACGGCTACCCGGCCACCGTCTGCACCTCGGTCAATGAACAGGTGGTCCATGGGATTCCCGGTGACTATGTGCTGCAGGAAGGCGACATCATTTCCATCGACGGCGGTGCCATCGTCGACGGCTGGCACGGCGACTCCGCACGGACCGTGATCGTGGGCACCGAGGACCCCGCGGACCGGGAACTGTCCGATGTCACAGAGAACGCCATGTGGGCCGGCATTGCCGGATTGGCTCGCGGCAAGCATGTCGGGGATATCGGCAACGCGATCGATGATTACGTCACCCAGGCCGGGGACGGGCGCTTCGGCATCCTGGAAGACTATGTGGGCCACGGCATCGGCTCGGCGATGCATCAGGCCCCGGATGTGCTCAACTACCGCACCAAGCACCGCGGCCCGAAGATCCGGCCCGGCATGTGCCTGGCCATCGAACCTATGCTGGTGCGCGGCGGCATCGAAACAGCGGTACTGGATGATGACTGGACCGTGGTAACCGTGGACGGTGCGCGCTCCTGCCAGTGGGAACACACCGTGGCCGTGCACGACGGCGGTATCTGGGTCCTCACGGCTGAAGACGGGGGTGCCGCACGGCTGGCGCCGCTGGGCGTGACGCCCGTACCGCTGGACAGCAAATAGGCGTCGGCCCGGTGCGGGACCCCGCAGCCCTCATGGAATGGCCCCCGGAAACCCAAAGGTACCGGGGGCCATCCCATTTTGGACGGGACCTAGGCCAGCTTGGGTTCCACGTCGCTGGTGTAGATGCCTTCTAGGACCGTCTTCAGGTCCGTCAGGGACTGCTTGACGTCAGCCTGCTGCGTCATGATGGCAGCCGCCGTCTTGGCCATCTCCTGGTCGGCGCCCGGCAGGAAGGCACGGGCATAGTCCTGGGTGCGGGTGACGTCCAGCTGGTCCAGGGCCACCTGGATCTGCGGAGTCTCTGCCAGCACCTGGGCCATATCCGAGGACTTGCGCACCGGCATGTAACCGGTGGCGCGGGAGAAGGCAGCGGTGTTCTCCGGCTCCGTCATGAACTTCAGGAAGGTCGCAGCGGCCAGCTGCTGTTCCTTCGTGGTGTTCTTCGGAATGCCCAGGCCGGCACCGCCCGTGGGGCAGACCTCACTGCCGGGGGCAGCACCGCCGGGCAGGAAGCCCACTCCGACCTCGAACGGCGCGGATTCCAGGACGCCCACCAGTGAGCCGGTGGATTCCAGTGTGGCGCTGACAGCCCCGGAGACCATGTCATCGGTGGCGCTCTTGGCGGACACGCCGGCCCACTGGTCCTTGTAGATGGTGTCCTGGAGCCACTGCATGGCCTCCACATTCTCCGCCCGGTCGGTGGTGATGTTCCATTCGTCGGACCATGCTCCGCCGTTGCCCCACAGGAGATTCTGCAAGGTCCAGCCAGCGTAGCCGGCCAGGTCCGGATTCTGGTACACATTCTGGATCCCGGAATTGGCGGCCTTGATCCGAGGGGCCCATTCGGACATCTCAGCCCACGTTTCCGGGGCACGGTCGGGCAGGCCCGCGGCGCGGAAATGCTCCTTGTTGTAGTAGAACAGCGGAGTCGAGCGGGCATAGGGAATGGCCCACTGTTCGCCGTCGTACTGATAATCAGCAAGGAGCTGATCGCGGTAGTCGCCGGCCTCGAATTCAAGGTGTTCCATGAGCGGGCCGAGGGGAATGATCGAACCGTTGAGGAAGTAGCGGAACCACCAGACGTCGGAGAAGATCACGATGTTGGGCAGCTCCCCGCCCGTCTGCGCGGTCTGGAACTTCTGGGCGACCTCTTCATAGTTGGCGCCCGCCGTCACCAGGTTGACCTTGATGTCGGACTGCGCGGCGTGGAATTTCGCGATGAGTTCCTTCTCCACGTCCTGGGACTTGCCAGGGTGGTTTGACCAGAAGGTGATCTCGCTGGCGGGCGTCACGCCGGTGAAGTCGAGGTTGACGTCCGCTGCCGCCGCGGTGCCGGCGTCGCTGGTGGACGGACCGCCGCACGCGGCCAGGGCCAGCGCTCCGGCGCCAAGGCCTGCAAGGGAGAGGAACCGGCGCCGGTCGACGGACGAGCGGAGCAGTGGAGCGGGGGTCAGCAGCCCTGAGTCCCCGCGGGTGTACCGGCGATTGAACGTGGGTGTCATGGTTTGCCTTTCTGGCGGGAGTGATGGATGTGAGCGGGAAGGAAGTCTTTCCGGCGGCCGTTCGTCAGCCGGTGACGGAGCCTTGGGTGAGGCCGGCGACGATGTGCCGCTGCAGGGCGGCGAAGATGACCAGGACCGGAACGATCACCAGCACAGCTCCGGCCATGAGCACGCCCCAGCTGCCGGCATTGCCCTCGGAGTTCTGGAGCAGCGTCAAGCCGACGGGCAGGGTCATGAAGTCAGGATTGTCCACTACGATCAGCGGCCAGATGTAGTCGTTCCATTCGCTGACGATCGTCACCAGCGCAACCGTGGCAATGCTCGGACCGGAGACCGGCACGACGATCCGCCACAGCCGTCGCCAGTGCCCGGCGCCGTCGATTTCGGCCGCTTCGAGGATGGAAGGGGGCAGCGACATGAAGTGCTGGCGGAGAAGAAAGGTGCCGAAGGCGGTCCCCAGTCCGGGAACGATGATTCCCCAGTACGTGTTGAGTCCGCCCAGGCTCGAGACCAGCACATAGTTCGGCAGGATGGCCACCTGCGGCGGAACCATCAGCGCGACCAGGATCAGCACGAAGATCAGCCGTTTGAAGGGAAAGCGGACGAATACCAGGGCGTAGGCGGTCATCAGGGCCAGCAGCACTTTGAGCGTGGAGCCAATCGCTGTCACCAGCAGGCTGTTGAGGAAGAACCTGCCGAAAGGAACGGTGGTCATTGCTTCCGCGTAGTTGTCCAGTGTCGGCCGCTGGGGAAGCAGCGTCAGGTCCGTGGTTACGATCTCCGACGGGGCCTTGAAGGAGGACAGGACCATCCAAAGCAGCGGCAGGAACACCACCAGCGTCGCGGCCAGCAGTGGAAGATAGCCGGTGAGGACGGCCTGAACGAGGGTGTGCCGGGACAACGGGCGTCGGGAGGTCTGCGCGGCGACAGTCACGAGTAATGGACCTTCCGCTCGACGAAGCGCAGCTGGATGACGGTCATGGCCAGCAGCAGGACAAACAGGATCACGGAAATGGCGGCCGAGTACCCCGCCCGGTTATAGGCTCCGAAGGCCTGCAGGTAGGCCTCATACACCAGCGTCCGAGTGCCGGTGCCCAGCGGTGTCATAACCCGGATCAGGTCGAAAGCCTGCAGCGAGCTGAGGATCGAGGTGATCAGCAGGAAGAAGGTAGTGGGGGACAGCAGCGGCAGGGTGACGTGCCGGAACCTGCGCAGACCGTTTGCTCCATCAAGCGAGGCCGCTTCCATGACGTCCCTGGGCAGGGACTGCAGGCCGGCCAGATAGACCACGGCGCAGTAGCCCAAGTGCTTCCAGACATAGACGATGATGACCATGGACAGTGCCAGCCCGGGCTCATGGAACCACGCCGGGCTTGACTGCCCCAGCCCGCGCAGGATCCAGGACAGGGCGCCATAGACCGGATCGAAGATGAACAGCCAGACCAGGCCCACGCCCACACCCGAGAGGACGTAGGGGGAGAAGACCGCCGCCCGTGCGAAGGTCCGCCCCCTGACTTTCTGATTCAGGGCCAGTGCGATCAGCAGGCCCAGCACCATCGCGCCGCCCACGGTGGCGAGCGTGAAGACCGCGGTGGTGCCCAGGACGGTTGCGGCATCGGGCGAGGTGAAGAACCGGATGTAGTTGTCCAGACCGACTACGGTGGCCGTGCTGGAGCCCAGGGTCCAGTTCAGGGTGGAGTACTGGATGTTCGCCAGCAGGGGGCGGTAGGTAAAGGCTGCGATCAGGACCAGGTTGGGCAGTGCCAAGGCCAGGAAGACGAAGAAGTCCCGGCGCGTGCGGCCGCTGAAACGGCGGCGCCGTCCAGGACGGCGTGCGGCGGGCGGCGCGGCAGCCGCACCCGCCGGCGGCGCTGTCGCAGCCGGGGCGGGGGCAACTGCGGTGCCCTGTGTACTGGTGGCGCGGGGCTCATTGAGATCGAGCCGGTTCATAACGGGATACCTCTGACAAAGGAAGGGTGTCCCCGGACCTTCGAAGCGCGGGCGGGGTGGCGGCAAATTCCGTCCTTACTTCACCACAGCGGCAACCCCCGCCCGGACGGAATCGGTATTTTCCGCACAGAGTTCCCGAAGGCTTCACCGGTCATTCATCGATCGCCTCAGGAACGTCGCTTTGGCAGGATGAAACCCATGACAGCTATCACAGACGTCCCCGGCATTCGGGTTGGCCATGCGCAGCGGACAGGGGAAGGCTGGCTCACCGGCGTTACCGTGGTCCTGCCGCCGCCGGGCACCATCGGCTCCGTCACGGTCGGCGGCGGTGCTCCGGCGACCCATGAAACGGACGCGCTGCAGCCCGGTACCCTGGTGTCCACGGTCGACGCCGTTGTCCTCACCGGCGGCAGCGCCTACGGGCTGGCGGCCGCGCACGGCGCCCAGCGCTGGTGCGAGGAACACGGCCGGGGATTCCCCGTCGGTTCCGGCTCGACGCAGGGCGAGCCGGCCGGCGTCGTACCGATCGTGCCGGCGGCCGCGATCTTCGACCTGGGCAGGGGAGGGGACTTCCAGGCCCGCCCGGATGCGGCAATGGGCTATGCCGCCGCAGCCGCGGCCGCGGGCAGCGGTGCCGGGAACGACGTCGGTACGTCGGGGCTGCGCGGGAATGTCGGCGCAGGGACGGGAGCGGCGGTGCTCCAGGGGCGGTACAAGGGCGGTGTCGGTACGGCCTCGCTCGCACTGGATGAGGACGGCGGCTGCCGGATTATGGTGGGCGCCCTCGCCGTGGTCAATGCCGCGGGCGGGCCGGCCGGTGCCGCCGCGCCGCCCGGGGATCAGGGCGGAACCGGCGGCGGGACACCCAACACGACCCTCGCCGTCGTCGCCACCAATGCAGTCCTGGATGCCGGGGAAGCCAAGCGGACGGCGTCGGCCGCGCATGCGGGCCTGGCCCGTGCCTTGGTGCCAAGCCACACCCTGGTGGACGGTGACGTCGTCTTCGCACTGGCCACCGGTGAACTCGCGCTGCCGCAGGGCGGTCCGGGCGGACGCACCGGTGCCTTGGCCCGGCTGCAGACCCTGGCGGCGGAGGCGGTCCGCCTGGCCATTCTCGATGGGGTCAGGTCCGCGGCGGCAGTTGCCACCCCGGCGGTAACGCTGCCTGCATACCCGCTCGGCTAATTTCACTTAAGCCACGCGTTAACGTAAAGTTGATTGTTGGTTGTCTGTGCTCTGCGGACCTGTGTGCCAACAAATTTGTCAGCAGACACGTCCGTTCAGCGTTCTGAACCGGCACAGGCAAGCGTAACCCACGAATCTGTACTCCGTCCCGCGGAGGACAAAAAAGTTAGCGGAGGATATGGCCAAGAAAGACGGGGTCATCGAGATCGAAGGCACTGTAACCGAGGCTCTGCCCAACGCGATGTTCCGCGTTGAGTTGACCAACGGTCACATGGTGCTTGCCCACATCTCAGGAAAGATGCGTCAGCACTACATTCGGATCCTTCCTGAGGACCGGGTGGTGGTCGAACTGAGCCCTTACGACCTCACCAGGGGCCGTATCGTCTACCGCTACAAGTAAAGACTTGCTCCGGCCGCGGCGCCATGCCGCGGCAGGCCCAGGTAGTTACACAGCTAACACTGCAAACCGCAAAGGAAAACCATGAAGGTCCAGCCGAGCGTCAAGCAGATCTGCGATAAGTGCAAGGTGATCCGCCGTAATGGGCGGGTCATGGTGATCTGCGAAAACCCGCGCCACAAGCAGCGCCAGGGCTAGTCTCCCCTCGGGGAACTACCCACGTTGTAGTAAATCAATAAAGGCAGTGCAGCAGCCGGTCCGCAAGGGCAGGCTGCACACCCCCGGTACGGAGGCCGGGGACCCGGAAGCCTAAGCGGCCGCCGGGGACGCACTGCTTCAGACCTCCGGTATTACCAAAGAGGAGAACCGCCAATATGGCTCGTCTCGCCGGCGTAGACATTCCCCGCGAAAAGCGGGTAATCATCGCCCTTACTTACATCTACGGCGTGGGTAAGACCCGTGCAGAGCAGACTATCGCCGAGACCGGTATCAACCCGGACACTCGCGTGAAGGACCTCACCGACGCTGAGCTCGTGCAGCTGCGTGACTACATTGAGGGCAACTACAAGGTTGAAGGTGACCTCCGCCGTGAGGTGGCAGCCGACATCCGCCGCAAGGTCGAAATCGGCAGCTACGAAGGCCTCCGCCACCGCCGTGGCCTGCCCGTTCGCGGCCAGCGCACCAAGACCAACGCGCGTACCCGCAAGGGCCCGAAGCGCACCGTCGCCGGTAAGAAGAAGGCCGGCCGCTAGTCCCTGGGACCGGGTTCCCCTGGTCCCGTTGGGTCTAAGCCCGGCAGTTACCAATCAACTTTGTAGGAGAAATACATGCCCCCGAAGACTCGTGGAGCGGTCCGTAAGCCGCGTCGCAAGGATAAGAAGAATATCGCGCTTGGACAGGCGCACATCAAGAGCACCTTCAACAACACCATCGTGTCCATCACGGACCCGACTGGTGCAGTCATCTCCTGGGCATCCGCCGGTGAGGTTGGCTTCAAGGGCTCCCGCAAGTCCACTCCGTTCGCAGCCCAGATGGCTGCCGAGGCCGCTGCCAAGCGCGCCCAGGAGCACGGACTGCGCAAGGTAGACGTTTTCGTCAAGGGTCCGGGTTCCGGACGTGAGACGGCGATCCGTTCGCTGCAGGCCGCCGGCCTCGAGGTTGGCTCCATCCAGGATGTCACCCCCAGCGCCCACAACGGTTGCCGTCCCCCGAAGCGCCGTCGCGTCTAATTGGCTGCTCGAACCTCCGGCTGCCTTGGACCCTCCGATCGGGGAGAGGCCAAGGCAGCCGGACCGTTCATATGGTTGGCCAATAAGCCGTTAGCTGTCCACCGCCACCGGGTCAGACCCGACAACGGTGGACACCGTTTCCACCAATCGTGTTGCGTCATATAGCGGATGCTCGCTGAAAGGAAATATCAGTGCTTATTGCACAGCGCCCCACCCTTACCGAAGAGGTAGTTAGCGATAACCGCTCCCGGTTCGTCATCGAGCCGCTGGAGCCGGGCTTCGGCTACACCCTGGGCAACTCGCTTCGCCGGACCCTGCTGTCCTCCATTCCCGGTGCCGCGGTCACCAGCATCCGGATCGACGGCGTGCTGCACGAGTTCACCACGGTTCCGGGCGTGAAGGAAGATGTCACCGAGATCATCCTGAACATCAAGAACCTGGCTGTCTCGTCCGAGCACGACGAGCCGGTCGTCGCCTACCTGCGCAAGCAGGGACCCGGCGACGTTACCGCCGCGGACATCGCTCCGCCGGCCGGTGTGGAATTCCACAACCCGGACCTGCACATCGCCACGCTCAACTCGAAGGGCAAGTTCGAACTCGAGCTGACCATCGAGCGCGGCCGCGGCTATGTTTCCGCGGCCCAGAACAAGTCCGGCGACCAGGAGATCGGCCGTATCCCGGTCGACTCCATCTACTCGCCGGTGCTGAAGGTAACCTTCCGCGTGGAGGCTACCCGCGTCGAGCAGCGCACCGACTTCGACAAGCTGATCGTCGACGTCGAAACCAAGGATTCCATCGCACCGCGCGATGCCGTCGCCTCTGCCGGTACCACCCTGGTTGAACTGTTCGGTCTGGCCCGCGAACTGAACACCGCCGCGGAAGGCATCGAGATCGGCCCGTCCCCGACGGACGCCGCACTGGCTGCCGACATGGCACTGCCGATCGAGGATCTCGAACTGACCGTGCGGTCCTACAACTGCCTCAAGCGTGAGGGCATCCACTCCGTGGGTGAACTCGTTGCCCGCTCCGAGGCTGACCTGATGGACATCCGCAACTTCGGTGCGAAGTCCATCGATGAGGTCAAGGCGAAGCTGGTCGAACTTGGTCTGTCCCTGAAGGATTCCCCTCCAGGATTCGACCTTGCAGCACGCGCCGCAGCCATCGAAGAGGACGAAGCCGCTTACAGCGACGACGAGCTCTAAAACGTCACCTTCCGCTCCTGCCATGACGCACGGAGCGGTCCACTTGAGGAGAAACAACCATGCCTACGCCCACTAAGGGTCCGCGCCTCGGAGGCGGTCCGGCCCACGAGCGCCTGATGCTCGCCAACCTGGCCGCTTCGCTCTTCGAGCACAAGCGCATCACCACCACCGAAACCAAGGCCAAGCGCCTGCGCCCGTACGCCGAGCGCCTGATCACCTTCGCCAAGCGCGGGGATCTGGCCTCGCGCCGCCGGGTGCTCGGTGTCATCAGCAACAAGGGCATTGTCCATGAGCTGTTCACCGACATCGCCTCCGCGATGGAGAACCGCGCCGGCGGCTACACCCGCATCACCAAGATCGGCCCCCGCAAGGGCGACAACGCGCCGATGGCCGTGATCGAACTGGTCCTGGAACCGGTTTCCCCGAAGCAGGCCGTTGTGGCCGAGGCTACCGCCGCTGCCCAGCAGGACGCTGCGAAGGCTGCTCCGGCTGCCGAGGCCGAAGCCGAGGCTGCGCAGGCTCCGGCTGCCGAGTCCGCCGAGGAAGCTCCGGTGCAGGAAGCGGCCGCTGCCGACACTGAGGCTGCCCAGGCTGCCGACGAGCAGGCTGCCGAGGCTGCGACCGAGGCTGCTGACCAGGCCAAGGAGACCCACAAGGACGGACTGGCCTAGCCTGCCGTTCGGCCCGGTGGTTGAGCCGAGCCTTCCGGTGGTTGAGCCTGTCGAAACCCCGGTAGCATAATCGCTATGCACTCACGGAAGCCCGCCATCCCCGCACAGGGAGGCGGGCTTCCGCCGTCTCCGGAGACGGCACCCTCTCCGGCGACAGGGACCGAACCCGTGCGGATCCGGCTGGATCTTTCCTATGACGGTGCCCGCTTCGCCGGCTGGGCGGTCCAGCCCGGCCTGCCCACCGTCCAAGGGGTCCTCGAAGAAGCCCTCGCCACGCTGATCCGCAGGCAGGTACGCCTGACGGTGGCCGGCCGTACGGATGCCGGCGTCCATGCACGCGGACAGGTGGTCCACTTCGACCTGGCGGCGGGGGAGTGGGAAGCGCTGAGCCGTGGACGGGACCTGCCGCCGTTGGAAGCGCTGCAGCGGCGGCTGCGCGGGGTGCTGCGCAATGTCCTCAGCCGGAGCCTGCAACCCGCCCGGCAGGGCGCCACCTCCGACCCGGCGGTCGTCGGCGCCGTCGAAGTCCACCGCGCCGCGGTGGCGCCGGCGGGATTCGACGCGCGATTCTCGGCGCTCTGGCGGCGCTACAGCTACCGGATCGCGGACGCACCCGCCCAGTGGGATCCGCTGCTGCGAAACATCACGCTGTGGCACAAGGAGCCCTTGGACGTGGAGCGCATGAATGCGGCCGCCCCGGCACTGCTGGGCATGCAGGACTTCCTTGCATTCTGCAAGCCGCGTGCCGGTGCCACTACCGTGCGCGAGCTGCAGCGGTTCGAGTTTGTCCGGCGTGCTGACGGCATCATCGAAGCCACGGTCCAGGCGGATGCCTTCTGCCACAATATGGTGCGGGCCCTGATTGGTGCCTCGCTGCTCGTGGGCGGCGGTATGCACGGACCGGATTGGCTGCGCGAGCGGATGCTGGCCCGGACGCGGGACTCGAAGTCCAAGCTGGCGCCGGCGCATCCGCTGGTCCTGGAGGAAGTCCGTTACCCGGACGACGCCGGCCTGCTGCTGCGCGCGGAGCAGACCCGGGCACGACGGGAGGCCCTGCCTGAAGCGGACGCCGGGTCCGGCAGCGGGGACGAGGACGAGGAGTGACTTAAATAGTTGATCGCCGGGCCCGTGGACTGGACCGCGACGATCGAACTACTGGCTGTTCTCCCCCAAGAGCAGCCGGGATGGTGGCCTCAAGCTGTGGAGCCGCTGGTCAAGTTCGGCGGTCCCTCCGGTTCCCCCCAACCGACGGTGCCGGTCGAACCGGCCAGGCCGCTGAACTTCACTAAGACAACTGTGGCACCGGCCACACGCTGCCTCAAGCCATCGCGCTACCCGTTTTGGCCACCCCTTGAAACAAGTAGCGAAGCGGCATTGTTAACTATCGGCATCAACGACTGGTTTTGACCTGCCAGCCTTATCCGCGCTAGTCTAGGTAGTCGTTGTGCGTGTCCTACCTCGATACGTCTGTGTCCCCGTGATGGTTCAGTTGCAGAGCCGCCTGGTCCGGGGAAACGGCCGAGACTTCTGGACCACTGGTTACATTTCAGCCCTCACCTGGAGTTCCGGTAGCGCACTGATAACCGGCGTGACCTGTAGCGCCAACAAAGAACAAGAAAAGGCAAAAACCGTGCGTACGTACACCCCGAAGCCCGGCGACATTAACCGCCAGTGGCACGTCATTGACGCCACAGACGTAGTCCTGGGTCGTCTTGCCAGCCAGACCGCAACACTGCTGCGCGGAAAGCACAAGCCGACCTTTGCTCCCCACATGGACATGGGCGATTTCGTCATCATCATCAACGCCGACAAGGTGGCCCTGACCGGCGCTAAGCTTGAGCAGAAGCGCGCCTACCGCCACTCCGGTTACCCAGGCGGCCTCAAGTCCGCCAGCTACGCAGAGCTGCTGGAGAAGAACCCGGTCCGCGCGGTCGAGAAGGCCATCAAGGGCATGCTCCCGAAGAACTCCCTGGCTGCCCAGCAGCTGTCCAAGCTGAAGGTCTACGCGGGCGCAGAGCACCCGCACGCTGCCCAGCAGCCGAAGACCTTCGAAATCACCCAGGTCGCCCAGTAGTCCTGGCCACCAACAGAAAACGTATTCAAGGAGAATCGTGGCTCAGAACACTGAAGAGCTGAATGACAACACCGAGGGGCTGACCAGCTACACCTCGGAGACCCCGGAGTCCGCTCCGACCGTCGTCAAGGAACGGCCCGCCCTGACGGTGCCCGGCTCCGCCGTTGGCCGCCGCAAGCAGGCGATCGCCCGCGTGCGCGTTGTCCCCGGCACCGGCAACTGGACGATCAACGGCCGCGAACTGGCCAACTACTTCCCGAACAAGCTGCACCAGCAGGAAGTCAACGAGCCCTTCAAGATTCTTGAACTTGAAGGTGCCTACGACGTGATCGCCCGCATCGTCGGCGGGGGCCCGTCCGGCCAGGCCGGCGCCCTTCGCCTGGGCGTCGCCCGCGCGCTGAACGAGATCGACCGGGACAACAACCGTCCCGCCCTGAAGAAGGCCGGCTTCCTGACCCGTGACGCCCGCGTCATCGAGCGTAAGAAGGCCGGTCTGAAGAAGGCACGCAAGGCGCCTCAGTACTCCAAGCGCTGATTCGATTCCTCGAATCACCGTTGCCTTGGGACCCGTCTGGAACACCATTTCGGTGGGCCGGACGGGTCCTTTGTTTAACCTGCTGCTCCGGCCCGCGGTCGGGGCAGCTGTTTTCGTCACTTAGGATGTATGCCGATGACTAGATTGTTTGGGACCGATGGCGTCCGAGGACTTGCAAATGGATTGATCACGGCGGAGCTGTCGCTCCAGCTCGCCCAGGCGGCCGCCGTGGTCCTGGGCCACCGGCAGGTGGCCGAGGGCGTGCGCCCCAGAGCGGTGATCGCCCGGGATCCGCGCATCAGCGGTGAATTCATCGGCGCCGCTGTCAGCGCCGGGCTCGCCAGCTGCGGTGTCGATGTGTACGACGCCGGCGTGCTGCCGACACCTGCGGCCGCCTACCTGGTGGGGGACCTCGATGCGGATTTCGGCGTAATGATCTCCGCGTCCCACAATCCTGCACCGGACAACGGCATCAAGTTCCTGGCGCGCGGCGGGCAGAAGCTGGACGACGCGCTGGAAGACGCGATCGAGGCGGAGATGGCGGAGCCGAGCCCACGGCCCACCGGCGGCGATGTGGGACGGATCCAGCGTTTCGCGGACGCCGAGGACCGTTACATCGTGCATTTGCTGCAGACCCTGCCCCACCGCCTTGACGGTCTCCGGATCGTCCTCGACTGTGCGCACGGCGCAGCCAGCGGCTGCTCGCCCCAGGTGTTCGCGGACGCTGGCGCGGAGGTGATCGTCATGGGAGCCAATCCGGACGGCCTCAACATCAACGACGGCGTCGGTTCAACGCACCTGGATCAGCTGCAGACGGCCGTCGTCGAGCACGGCGCGGACCTGGGCATTGCGCACGACGGCGACGCCGACCGCTGCCTGGCGGTCGACCATGAGGGAAATATCGTCGATGGGGACCAGATCATGGCGATCATGGCCTTGGCCATGGCCTCCGCCGGCAAGCTGAAGGACAACGTGCTGGTGGCTACGGTCATGAGCAATCTTGGGCTCAAACTGGCGCTGAAGGACGCGGGCATCAGCATCCTCGAAACCGGTGTGGGGGACCGCTACGTCCTGGAAGCCATGCGCGCGGCGGACTACAGCCTGGGCGGCGAGCAATCCGGCCACGTGATTTTCTCCGACTACGCCACGACCGGCGACGGAGTGCTGACCGGCCTGCAGCTGGCTGCGCAGGTAGCGAAGGCGGGCCGCCCGCTGGCTGAACTGGCTGCCGTCATGACCAAGCTTCCGCAGGTCCTCATCAACGTCAGGGACGTGGACAAGGCCAGCGCCGGGATCAATGCGGCAGTGCAGGACGCCGTTGAACAGGCCAAAGCCACGCTCGGGGAAAACGGACGCGTGCTGCTGCGGCCTTCCGGCACCGAGCCGCTGGTCCGGGTGATGGTGGAGGCAACAGACATGTCCATTGCCCGCGCCATCGCCGAACAACTGGCGGAAACGGTGCGGGTCCAGCTGGCCCTGGTACCGGAGCTGGAGCAGGAATCCGCCTGAGCGGACTGCCCGAGGCATACCCAGAAGAGCGGCCCGTCCCGGAATGACCGGGGGCGGGCCGCTTTTTCGGTAGGGCGTGGGGTCATTGCTGCCGCGCGCGCAGAGCGTCGCGGATCTCGGTCAGCAGGACGGTCTGTTCGTTGGCCTCTTCGGCTGCTTCTTCCTCTGGCCTCTTGAAGCGCTCCATCAGGTGCTTCATCGGCAGGACCAGGGCGAAATAGACGGCGAGGGCAATCAGGAGGAAGTTCAGGACAGCCTGGAGCACCGATCCGATGGAGAACTCCGCCCCGTTGAGGGTGAAGTTGCCGACGGAGGAGATATCCGGCTGCCCGAAGATGGCGGCGACCAGCGGCATGATGATGCCATCGACCAGCGCCGTGACGACTGCGGTGAACGCAGTACCCATGACCACCGCGATGGCCAGATCCATGACGTTGCCTCGGAGGATGAACTCTTTGAATCCACTTAGCATGGGAGCAGACTACAGCGGTACATATGCATTTGCAGCGATTTTTCCGCCGGGTATTCGTTGACTTTCAGCGATAACCAGGTGCCGCCGGCAGACCGAAATACTCCTCGAGGGTGTGAAATCCGCGGTTCTGCATGTCCGTGGCAACCTCGACGCCGACATACCGCAAGTGCCACGGCTCGGCGTAGAAGCCGGTGATGCCGTGGAAGCCGAGCTGATACCGGACGATGAACCCGAAACGGTGGGCATTGGCTGCGGCCCACTGCCCGGCAGGCTGCTCCGCGAAGCAGGGCAGCAGGGTGCACGCGCCGTCCGCCTGGGCAAGATCCAGGGCAAGGCCCGTCTGGTGTTCGGAGAAACCGGGCCGGGCCGACGCGGTATCCGCATCCGCCATGTTTCCGCCGTTCTGTTCCACCCAGTGGGCGTAGGTGCCTGCCTGGTAAGTGTAGGAGCGAAAGGCACTGGCCACGACCAGTTGCACGCCGTCCGCGGCGGCCGCGGTGAACATGCTTTCGACGGCGGCGGCCACCTGGGCGCGCAGCGCGCTGCTGCCGGGGGCGGTGCTCGGCACGTTGGGAACGACGAGGTCGGCCGGCTCGTAGTCGATCGGGTCCAGTGCGCGGGTTTTGTTCACGACGACGTCGATGGCGTTCGGGTCCGAGTGTCGGTCCGTGGCCCCTCCGAGGGCGTCGGCCGAAGGCGCATTGGCCGAGGGGACGCTGGCCGAGGGGACGCCGGCCGGCGGAATGCCGGTGAGCGGAGCAGTCGCGGGAGCAACGGGCAGGGCTGGAGCGGACGGCGAGGGGCTGGCCTGAGACGGTGCGGACAACGTGGACGCAGCAATGCCGGCCGGAACCGGCTGATCCGACGGGGCCGAGCAGCCGGCCATTAGCAGAGCGGACACCGCAAGGAAAGCTGTGGCACCCAGCCGGGCTGCCGCCGTCGTAAGTCCGGTTCTTGTTCTGTCCCCCAACAGATCCCCCAATGTCTTGATGTCAGGTCTTCCGCAGCAGCATCCGGCGGATGGTGTGGTCCGCGTCCTTGGTGAGCACCAGCTGGGCGCGGCCGCGGGTGGGCAGGACGTTCTCTTTGAGGTTCGGCTCGTTGATCCGGCGCCAGATATCAAGGGCCGTCATCCGTGCCTCCTCGTCCGTCAGGTCCGCATACCGGTGGAAATAAGATTCCGGCTGCGCGAACGCGGAGTAGCGCAGGGACTGGAACCGCTGTACGTACCATTCTTCAATGTAGGCGGTCTTGGCGTCCACATAAATGGAGAAGTCGAAAAAGTCGCTCAGCGCCAGCCCCGACCTCCCATCCGCACGCGGCCGGGCGGGAGCCAGTACATTCAGGCCCTCGACGATCAACACGTCGGGATGGCGGACCACTACCTCCTCGCCCGGGAGGATGTCGTAGGTCAGGTGCGAATAGCGCGGCGCCCGGACCTCCTGGGCCCCGCTCTTGACTTCGCTGACAAAGCGGAGGAGGCGGCGCCGGTCGTAGGACTCCGGGAAGCCTTTGCGCTGCAGCAGGCCGCGGCGCTCCAGCTCCGCGTTGGGGAAGAGGAAACCATCCGTGGTTATCAGTTCCACATTGGGCGTGTCCGGCCAGCGGCGCAGCATTTCGCGCAGCACGCGGGCAATGGTTGATTTGCCGACGGCCACGGAGCCGGCCACGCCGATGACAAAGGGGGTGCGTCTGGTTTCCTCGCGCAGGAACGTGGTGGTCGCGGCGTGCAGCTCGCCTGCAGCGGCAACGTACAGATTCAGGAGCCGGGAGAGCGGCAGGTAGACCTCGCGGACTTCGTTCAGGTCCAGCGGGTCCCCCAGGCCCCGGAGCCGCAGAAGGTCCTCTTCATTGAGGGGGTTTTCGATTTCGGCCGCAAGCCGTGACCAAGTCTGCCGGTCCAGCTCGACGAACGGTGTGAAATTGCTCTCACCACCGTTGGGCAGCAGGGTCCTGGAGCTTGGTTCAGTCACCTAAGGAATTCTGCCTTCTGGGGACCACAATCCCAAACGTGACGCCCGCGTGCGTAGCGTGTACTGACGTTGTTCCCGGCTGCAGCCGGTACCCTTGAGCCTATGTGTGGAATCGTAGGTTATGTGGGCCGCCGGAACGGCTCTGCTGGTGTTGTGTCCGGCAGCGGCGCTGCTGCGCTGGACGGGCATGGTGCCCTGGATGTGGTGCTGGAGGGGCTGCGGCGGCTGGAGTACCGCGGGTATGACTCGGCCGGGGTCGCGCTGGTGACCGGTGCCGGTGTCCAGTCGCGGAAGAAGTCCGGGAAGCTGGTGAACCTGGTGGCGGCGCTGGAGGCGGATCCGCTGCCGGCGGCGGTGACCGGGATCGGGCATACCCGCTGGGCCACGCACGGGGGTCCGACGGATGAGAACGCGCATCCGCATCTGGCCGACGGTGACCGGCTGGCCGTGATCCACAACGGCATTATTGAAAACTTCGCCGAGCTGAAGGCCGAGCTGCTTCAGGCCGGCACGGTGTTCCGTTCGGAGACGGACACCGAGGTCGCCGCGGCGCTGCTGGGCAGCATCTACCGGGACACGAAGGATCTGGCCGTGGCGATGCAGCTGGCGTGCCGGCGGCTGGAGGGCGCGTTCACGCTTTTGGCGGTGCACGCGGACCATCCGGAGACGGTGGTGGCCGCGCGGCGGAACTCGCCGCTGGTGGTGGGCCTGGGCGAGGGCGAGAATTTTTTGGGTTCGGATGTGTCCGGGTTCATCGATTTCACCCGCCGGGCGGTGGAGCTGGGCCAGGACCAGATCGTGACCATCACCCCCGACGCGGTGGAGATCACCGACTTCTTCGGCGAACCCGCCCAGGGCAGGGAGTTCGAGGTGTCCTGGGACGCGGCGGCGGCGGAGAAGGGCGGCTACCCGTCCTTCATGGAGAAGGAAATCAACGACCAGCCCGAGGCGGTGGGCAACACCCTGCTGGGCCGGACCGACGCGGCCGGGAACCTGGTGCTGGACGAGCTGCGGATCGACGAGTCGATCCTGCGCTCGATCGACAAGATCATCGTGCTCGCCTGCGGCACCAGCGCCTATGCCGGGCAGGTGGCCAAGTACGCGATCGAGCACTGGTGCCGGATCCCCACCGAGGTGGAGCTCTCGCACGAGTTCCGCTACCGGGACCCGATCGTGAACGAGAAGACCCTGGTGGTGGCGATCTCCCAGTCCGGGGAGACCATGGACACCCTGATGGCTGTGCGCTACGCCCGCGAGCAGGGCGCGAAGGTCGTGGCGATCTGCAACACCAACGGCTCGACCATTCCGCGCGAGTCCGACGCGGTGCTCTACACCCACGCGGGCCCGGAGATCGCGGTGGCCTCGACCAAGGCGTTTTTGGCGCAGATCACCGCCGCGTACCTTTTGGGCCTGTACCTGGCGCAGCTGCGCGGCAACAAGTACCGCGACGAGATCGCCGACGTGCTGGCCGACCTGGCCGAAACCCCGGCGAAGATCCAGCAGGTCCTGGACAAGTCCGAGAACGTCAAGGAACTGGCCCGGGCGATGGCCGGGGCCAAATCCGTGCTGTTCCTGGGCCGGCACGTCGGCTTCCCGGTCGCGATGGAGGGCGCGCTGAAGCTCAAGGAGCTGGCCTACATCCACGCCGAGGGCTTTGCCGCCGGCGAGCTCAAGCACGGGCCGATCGCGCTGATCGAGGAGGGCCAGCCGGTCTTCGTCGTCGTCCCGTCCCCGCGCGGCCGCGACAGCCTGCACGCGAAGGTCGTCTCCAACATCCAGGAGATCCGCGCCCGCGGCGCGCAGACCATCGTGATCGCCGAGGAAGGCGACACGGCGGTGGCCGCCTGGGCCAGCCACGTCTTCTACATCCCGCAGACCCCGACCCTGCTCGCCCCGCTGCTGGCGACCGTGCCGCTGCAGATCTTCGCCTGCGAACTGGCCACCGCCAAGGGCTACGACGTCGACCAGCCCCGCAACCTCGCCAAATCCGTCACCGTCGAATAACCGGCGGTGAAAGGACTGCGATGATCGTCGGAATTGGCGTGGACGTCGTCGATGTGCCGCGGTTCCGGCGCCAGCTCGAGCGCACGCCCGGCCTTCGCGACCGCTTGTTCACCCCGGCCGAGCGCGGGCTGGGCACGCGGTCGCTGGCCGCGCGCTTTGCCGCCAAAGAGGCCATCGCCAAGGCCCTCGGGGCGCCGGTCGGCATGAACTGGCAGGACTGCTGCATCTGCGTCGACGCCGGCGGGGATCCGTACCCCGAGCTGACCGGCACGGTCGCGGCCGCAGCCGAGGCCAAGGGAGTGGCCTATTGGCACCTGTCCATGAGCCACGACGGCGACCTGGCCACGGCGATGGTGGTGGCCGAACGCTAGACTCGGTCCATGATCAGCGCCTATACGGGAACCCAGGTACGAGCGGCTGAAGCGCCGCTGCTGGAAGCCGGTATGGGCGCTGCCCTCATGCAGCGGGCAGCTTACGGCCTGTACCAGGCTGTGGCAGCCGGCCTGCGGCAGCGGCGCGGCAAAGTCTATGGCTCGCGGGTGGTGGTGTTGGCCGGCAGCGGAAACAACGGGGGAGACGCGCTGTACGCGGGCGCCTTGCTGGCCCGTCGGGGAGCACGTACGACGGCCATCCTCACCTCTCCGGGGCCGGACGGCTCCGCGCGGGCCCACCCGGGTGCCCTCGCCGCGTTCCGGCGGACCGGCGGCCGGGAACACCTCCTTGCAGCCGCCAACGCGGGCGGGCTGGCCCTGCTCTGTGCGGAGGCCGACGTCGTTATTGATGGCATCCTGGGCACCGGTGCATCCGGGGGCTTGCGGGAACCGGCGGCCACCCTGGTCCGGACCCTGGACAGTGCGCGGGACAAGGCACTGGACAGTGCGCGGCAGGACCATCCGCTGGTGGTGGCCTGCGATCTGCCCAGTGGCGTGGACGCGGATTCCGGCCGGACCGCCGGACCGGTACTGCGTGCCGATCTCACCGTGACCTTCGGCGCGGCCAAAACAGGAGTGCTGGCCGATCCCGGAGCGGCGGCTGCAGGACGGGTCCAGACCGTGGACATCGGACTGGGACAGTGCGGAACGCCGACGGTCCACCGGCTGGAAGCACCGGACCTCGCCCGGCTGTGGCCGGTTCCGCGGCATGCGGACCACAAGTACAGCCGCGGGGTCGTCGGCATCGTCGCCGGGTCGGCCAAGTATCCCGGCGCCGCCTTGCTGGCGGTAGAGGCGGCTGCGGCGGCGGGAACCGGCATGATCCGCTACCTGGGACCCGAAGAGGTGGCCCGTCTGGTCCTGATCCGGACACCAGAGGCAGTGTGCAGCCAGGCCTCCGTTGCCGCCTCCAGGGTCCAGGCCTGGCTGATCGGTCCCGGCGCCGTGGGCGACGACGGCCAACTGGACCGCATGCGGGACGCCCTGGACAGCGGCCTGCCGATGGTGGCGGATGCCGGTGCCTTCGCCGCGCTGCCGGACGCCCCGCGATTGGCGCCGCACCACATCCTCACCCCGCACGCCGGGGAACTGGCCGCCCTATTGTCCCGGCTGGCCAACGGCGGGCGGCACCATCTGGAGGACGAACCGGGCGAGGCGATCGAACGTGCCGACATCGAGGCCGCGCCGCTGTATTGGGTGCGGGAGACGGCCCGCCGAACGGGGGCGACCATCCTGCTCAAAGGCCCCGTGACCTTGGTGGCTTCTCCGGCCGGGGCCGTTTTCAGCCAGCAGGACGGCACGCCCTGGATGGCCACCGCCGGCAGCGGCGATGTGCTGGCGGGAATCCTCGGCGCACTGACTGCGGCTGCGGACCGGATCGGTTCCGCGGATCCGGCCGATCAAGGCCTTTTTCATCGCGACGACCGTTGGGCAGTTCTGGCGGCCATGGCTGCTGCGGTCCACGGGCGCGCCGGCGTCCTGGCAGGCGGAGGCGGCCCGCTCAGCGCGGTGAGTCTCCTGCGGCACGTGCCCGCCGCCGTCGCGCAACTCTGCAATATGACGGGGGCAACGGGCCATAGTCAGTAACCTTGTAGTCTGTACGGTACCCGCCCTGTCCACGATCTTACGTTTCACCGAGTCCAGGAAGTGAATATGGAAGTTTGGCCCGGTAATCCCTACCCGCTGGGGGCGACCTACGACGGCAATGGCACGAATTTCGCCATTTTCAGCGAGGTAGCCGAAGCGGTGACCCTCTGTCTTTTTGACGACGACGGACACGAATCCCAGGTTCAGCTGAAAGCCGTCGACGGCTATGTCTGGCACTGCTACCTTCCCCAGGTGCTGCCGGGACAGAAGTACGGCTACCGGATCGACGGGCCTTACGACCCGTCCCAGGGCCACCGCTGCAACCGGAACAAGCTGCTGCTGGATCCGTACGCCAAGGCCGTCAGCGGGGAGATCGACTGGGATCCGTCGTTGTTCTCCTACAACCTCGGCGAACCGGACTCCTTCAATGAGGCTGATTCCGCCCCGCACATGATGATGGGCGTGGTCATCAATCCGTTCTTCGACTGGCAGGGGGACAACCTGCCGCGTACTCCGCTGTACCGGACCGTGATCTACGAGGCCCACGTCAAGGGCCTGACCGCGCTGCACCCGGAAGTCCCGGACGAGCAGCGCGGAACCTATGCCGGCGTCGCCCATCCGGGGGTCATCGAGCACCTGCAGAAGCTCGGGGTGACGGCGATCGAACTGATGCCGGTGCACCAGTTCGTCCAGGACAACACGCTGCTGGAGAAGGGCCTGTCCAACTACTGGGGCTACAACAGCATCGGCTTCTTCGCACCCCAGAACTCCTACAGCGCCACCGGCGACACGGGGCAGCAGGTGCAGGAGTTCAAGGCCATGGTCAGGACGCTGCATGCCGCCGGCATCGAAGTCATCCTGGATGTGGTCTACAACCACACGGCCGAGGGAAACCATCTGGGCCCGACCCTGTCCTTCCGCGGGATCGACAACCAGGCCTATTACCGCCTGGTCGAGGATGACAAGCAGTACTACATGGACTACACGGGTACCGGGAACTCGATCAACGTCCGCAGTCCGCACTCCATGCAGCTGATGATGGATTCGCTGCGCTACTGGGTCACCGAAATGCACGTGGACGGCTTCCGCTTCGACCTGGCCTCCACCCTGGCCCGGGAGTTCTACGATGTGGACAAGCTGTCCACCTTCTTTGAACTGATCCAGCAGGATCCGGTGGTCTCGCAGGTCAAGCTGATCGCCGAGCCGTGGGACGTCGGTCCGGGCGGCTACCAGGTGGGCAACTTCCCGCCGCTGTGGGCAGAATGGAACGGCAAGTACCGGGACACGGTCCGGGATTTCTGGCGGGGCGAGCCGTCCACGCTGGGTGAGTTCGCCTCCCGGCTGACCGGGTCGGCGGATCTGTACGAGCATTCCGGCCGGCGTCCGTTCGCGTCGATCAACTTTGTCACGGCCCATGACGGCTTCACGCTGCGGGATCTGGTGTCCTACAACGAGAAGCACAACGAGGCCAACGGCGAGGACAACAACGACGGTGAATCCCACAACCGTTCCTGGAACTGCGGCGAGGAAGGCCCGTCGGCAGACCCGACGGTCCTGGGGCTGCGGGCCCGGCAGCAGCGCAACTTCATTGCCACCCTGATGCTCTCCCAGGGCGTGCCGATGCTGCTGCACGGCGACGAGATGGGGCGCACCCAGCAGGGCAACAACAACACCTACTGCCAGGACTCGGAGCTGACCTGGGTGCACTGGGATGAGGCCGACCAACCGCTGGTGGAGTTCACCGCGGCCGTGTGCAAGCTCCGCTCCGAGCACCCGACCTTCCGGCGCAGCGGCTTCTTCAACGGCCGCCCGGTCCGCCGCGGGGAAGGCGAACGGCTGCCGGACATCGTCTGGCTGAACCTGGACGGGTCGGTCATGCTGCCCGAGGACTGGGATGCGGAGCTGGCCCGGGCGATCGGCGTGTTCTACAACGGCGACGGCATCCGCGGCGTGGACAGCCGCGGCCGGCCGATCACCGACGTGAACTTCCTGCTCTACTTCAACTCCAACAACGAGGACGTCACATTCGTGCTGCCGCCGCAGGAGTATGCCGACCAGTGGGAGCACATGATCGACACCGCCGGGGAGCGGGCAGACAGCGAGATCCTCAAAGCCGACGGCCGGATCACGGTCAGTGCCAAGTCCCTGGTGGTGCTGCGGGCCTACAGCGAGCCGGAGGAGGAACCGGACCACTCCGTGGCGGCGTCCCTGGCGGCACTGGCAAAGACACCGCATGACAAGGTTGTGCAGGAAACCAAGTAGCCGGCATCCGGCAGGAAGTTCAGCATAGTCCGGCGCCCAACCAGTCGCCGGCGGAGAGGGAATCGATGAGGAAGCCAGCGTCAACCTACAGATTGCAGATCAGAGAGTCGTTGACGCTGGCAGACGCCGCGGGACTCGTGGGATACCTCCGCCGGCTGGGCGCGGACTGGGTCTACCTGTCCCCGATCCTCCAGGCGGAAAAGGGCTCCGACCACGGGTACGACGTGACTGATCCGTCCCGCGTGGATGCTTCGCGCGGCGGGCCGGAGGGGCTCAAGGCGCTGGCGTACGCCGCCCATGAGGCCGGCCTGGGCGTGCTGGTGGACATCGTCCCGAACCATCAGGGAGTTGCCACTCCAGCCGACAACCCGTGGTGGTGGTCGCTGCTGAAGGACGGCCCCGGCTCCCGGTACGCGGAGGCATTCGACGTCGACTGGGCGGCGGCTGGGGGCAGGCTCCGGCTGCCGGTCCTTGGCGATGGCCAGGACGAACTTGAGCAGCTGCGGATCGAGGACGGGGAACTGCGCTACTACGACCACCGCTTCCCGCTGGCGGCAGGAACGTACGACGACGCTGCCTCCCCGCGCCAGGTCCACGACCGCCAGCACTACGAGCTGGTGCACTGGAGGCGCGCGGATGCCGAGCTGAACTACCGGCGTTTCTTCGGCGTCAACACCTTGGCCGGGGTCCGGGTGGAGGTGCCGTGGGTCTTCGATGAATCGCACGCGGAAATCCGCCGCTGGTTCGACGAAGGGTTGGTCGACGGGCTGCGGGTCGACCACCCGGACGGCCTGGCCGATCCCAAGGATTACCTGGACCGCCTGCGCGACCTTACCGGTGGTGCCTACGTGCTGGTGGAGAAGATCCTGGAACCGGGGGAGCGGCTGCCGGGAAGGTGGGCCTGCGCCGGAACCACCGGCTACGACGCGCTCGCGGACCTTGACCGGCTGTTCGTCGACCCCGCCGGGCAGCAGGTCCTGGAGGAACTGGCGGAAGCGCCGGACTACTACGCGATGATCCACGGTACCAAGCGGGCGATCGCCGACGGCATGCTGCACTCGGAGGTCCAGCGCCTGGTCCGGCTGGTGCCGCCATCCGCGGGGCTGGAGACCGCGGCGGCTGCGGATGCGGTGGCTGAACTGCTGGCCTGCTTCCCGGTGTACCGCAGCTACCTGCCGGACGGGGCCGAATACCTGGAGGAAGCGGTCCGGGCGGCAGCGGAGAACCGCCCCGACCTGGCCCCGGCCCTCGACGTGCTGAAGCCGCTGCTGCGGGCAACCGGGACCGAACTGTCCGTCAGGTTCCAGCAGACCTCCGGCATGGTCATGGCCAAGGGCGTGGAAGACACCGCGTTCTACCGCTATGCCCGGCTGACCTCACTGAATGAGGTGGGAGCTGACCCCTCCTTCTTCTCGCTGACCCCCGGGCAGCTGCACGCCAAGCTGGCGGAGCGGCAGCTGCAGCTGCCGCTGTCCATGACCACGCTGACCACCCATGACACCAAACGCAGCGAAGACACCAGGGCGCGCATCCATGTGCTCTCCGAGGCCGCCTCGGAGTGGGCCGGCACTTTCGGCCAGCTGCGTTCACTGGCACCGCTGGACGATGTTCCGTTCTCCGCCCTGATGTGGCAGGCACTGGTAGGGGCCTGGCCACTGGAACGGGAACGGGCCCATGCCTACGCCGAGAAAGCGGCGCGCGAGGCGGCCAGCAGCACCACCTGGACCAATCCGGACGAGGACTTCGAGCGCACCATGCACGCGGCCGTGGACGCCGCCTACGACCACCCGCAGCTGCGGCGCGTCCTGGACGACTTCACGGCACTGATCCAGGCCGCCGGCTGGTCCAACTCACTCTCCGCCAAACTGCTCCAGCTCACCATGCCCGGCGTTCCGGATGTCTACCAGGGCACGGAGTTTTGGGACCATTCGTTGGTAGACCCGGACAACCGCCGGCGCGTGGACTTCGCCGCCCGGGAAGCGGCACTGGAACGGATTGACGGCGGGGAGCAGCCCGAGCCGGGCGCCGACGGACAGGCAAAGCTGCTGGTTACCGCGCGGGCCCTGCGGCTGAGGCGGGACCGGCCCAGGCTCTTCACCAGGTACGAGCCCGTCCAGGCGGAAGGCCCGGCAGCGGAACATCTCTTCGCGTTCGACCGGGGCGGTGCCGTCAGTCTGGCCACCCGGCTGCCCTACGGCCTGGCACAACGCGGGGGCTGGGAGGACACCGCGGTGCTGCTGCCGGCGGGCAGCTATCGCGACGAACTGACCGGGCGGACCTGGGTTGCCGGGAACGACGCCGGCCAGGCAAGGGGCGGCCTGCCGGTGACCGACATTCTGGAGATCTATCCGGTGGCGCTCCTGGTCCGGGAGGGCGCGGACGACCCGGACCAGGCAAGGGAAGCATCGACGACAACGGGGAAGGGGCATACGGCATGACCGGCGAGGCACTGGAACGGTTTGATGTCTGGGCACCGGAGGCGAAGGAAACTATCCTGCTGGCCAACGGCCTCAAGGTGCCGATGCAGCAGGCCGCGGGCGGCTGGTGGAGCTGCCGTAACGCGGCCCTGCCCGAGGGCCTGAGGGAGCAACTCGCCGGTGAGGTGGACTACGGCTACCTGATCGACGGCGACGACCATCCCGTCCCGGACCCGCGGTCCCGGCGTCAGCCCAACGGCGTGCACCAGCTCTCGCGCACCTTCGACCCCGCCGCGCACCCGTGGCAGGACCGGGCCTGGAAAGGGCGGCCGCTGGCCGGCGGCGTCATCTACGAACTCCACATCGGAACCTTCACCGACGCCGGGACCCTGGATGCCGCCGTCGAAAAGCTGCCCTACCTGGCGGAGCTGGGCATCGACTTTGTGGAGTTGCTGCCGGTCAACGGCTTTAACGGTACGCACAACTGGGGCTACGACGGCGTGCTCTGGTACACCGTGCAGGAGGACTACGGCGGCCCGGCCTCCTACCAGCGGTTCGTCGATGCCGCGCACGCGCACGGGATCGGCGTGATCCAGGACGTCGTCTACAACCATCTGGGGCCCAGCGGCAACTACCTCCAGCGGTTCGGGCCCTACCTGACAGCTGGCCGGACCAGCTGGGGCGACGCCGTCAACCTGGACGCTGCCGGCTCGGACACGGTCCGGGACTACATCATCGGCAATGCCCTGATGTGGCTGCGGGACTACCACGTTGACGGGCTGCGGCTGGATGCTGTGCACGCGCTCGCGGACAGCCGTGCCGTGCACCTGCTTGAGGAACTGTCCGCCGAGGTGGACGCGCTGGGCGCACGCCTGGGCAAGCCGCTGTTCCTGGTCGCCGAATCGGACCTGAACAATCCCGGACTCATCACGCCGCGCGAAGCCAACGGCTACGGACTGTCTGCGCAGTGGAGCGACGATTTCCATCATGCGGTGCATGTGAACCTCACCGGTGAAACCGCCGGCTACTACGAGGACTTCGACTCCGTGGGTGCCCTGGCCAAGGTGCTTTCCGGCGGGTTCTTCCACGACGGCACCCTGTCCACCTTCCGCGGCCGGAAGCACGGCCGCCCTATCGACCTGGAGCGTACGCCCACTTGGAGGCTGGTGGTCTGCACCCAGAACCATGACCAGATCGGCAACCGTGCCGCCGGGGACCGGCTGAGCGCCACGCTGGATCAGAGCAAGCTGGCCCTGGCGGCGGTGCTGAACCTGACCAGTCCGTTCACCCCCATGCTGTTCATGGGTGAGGAATACGGCGCCACGACCCCGTGGCAGTTTTTCACCTCCCACCCGGAACCGGAGTTGGGCAAGGCGACCGCCGAGGGGCGGCTGAAGGAATTCGAGCGGATGGGCTGGGATCCGGCGCTGGTGCCGAATCCGCAGGAGATTGGGACGTTCCTGGACTCCAAGCTCGACTGGTCCGAGGCCGAGGGCGACAATCCGCTGCTGCAGCTGTACAAGGATCTGATCGCCCTGCGCCGGAGCACGCCGGAGCTGACGGATCCGCGGTTCAGCACCACCGCGGTCGAATACAGCGAGGACGACGGCTGGCTGGTGCTGTACCGGGGACAGGTGGCTGTGGCCGTGAATTTCGACGACGGTTCCAGCCTGGTCCCGCTGGAAGCCCTCGGCGACCCCGGCGAAGCGGACATCCTGCTGGCCACCGAGAGCGGCATCACCGTCACAGACGGTGCCGTGGTGCTGCCCGGGGCCAGTGCCGCCGTGGTACGCCTGCAACCGGAAGATGGCCCGGCAACGGTGCTCCGGGACGGCGGGCGGCCGAAGGACCGCACCTTTCAGGACTAGGAAGGCCGAGCCGATGACCTATTTTGCTGCCGGCGACCGCTACGGCACCATGCCGTACCGGCGGCTGGGACGCAGCGGACTGCAGCTGCCGGCGGTCTCGCTGGGCCTTTGGCACAATTTCGGTGACGACAAACCGCTTCAGACGCAGCGGGCCATCCTGCGCCGCGCCTTCGACCTGGGTGTCACGCATTTTGATCTGGCCAATAACTACGGGCCGCCGTACGGCAGCGCCGAAACGAACTTCGGGCGCCTGTTGCGTGAGGACTTCGGCCCGTACCGGGACGAACTGGTCATTTCCAGCAAAGCCGGTTGGGACATGTGGCCCGGACCCTACGGCTTCGGCGGCAGCCGCAAGTACCTGCTGGCGAGCCTGGACCAATCGCTGAGGCGGATGGGCCTGGACTACGTCGATATCTTCTACAGCCACCGTCCGGATCCGGACACCCCGCTGGAGGAAACGATGGGCGCCCTCGACGCCGCCGTCCGGTCCGGCCGTGCCCTGTACGCCGGCATCTCTTCCTACTCGGCGGAGAAGACCGCGGAGGCGGCGAAGATCCTGCGCGGGATGGGCACACCGCTGTTGATCCACCAGCCGTCCTACTCCATGCTGAACCGCTGGGTGGAAGACGGCAGCCCCAGCCTGCTGGAAACCCTTGACGCCGAGGGCGTGGGTTCCATCGCATTCTCGCCGCTGGCGCAGGGCCTGCTCACAGACCGGTACCTGGAGGAAATTCCGGCGGATTCGCGGGCAGCGGCCGGCAAATCCCTCGCCCAGTCCCACCTCTCTGAAGCGAACCTGCGCCGGGTCCGCGGGCTGCACGGCATTGCCCAGGCGCGGGACCAGTCGCTGGCGCAAATGGCCATTGCCTGGGTGCTGCGGAAGCAGTCCGTCGGCCGGCCCGTGACCTCCGCACTGATCGGTGCTTCCAGCGTGAAGCAGCTGGAGGACAATCTGGCCGCGGTCCGGAACTTGGACTTCACCCAGGAGGAGCTGGCCGCCATCGATGAGTTCGCCGTCGAATCGGAGATCAATCTGTGGGCGGGGGCAATGAACGACCGCCCGGCGGATGCGTAGCCTCACGGCCCGCAGACCGGCGGCACGGCAAGCGGCACGGCAGGCAGCGGACACGGCCGGCGCCAATTCGGCGGGCCGGTCGCGGCGGGTGGAAGAATAGCTGCGTGAGTTTTTCAGCAGACGGGCCGCAGCCCGAGCGCCAGGCCGTCGTCGACCTTGCCGCTATCCGCCACAATGTCCGGCACATCGCAGAGATCGCAGCACCCGCCAAAGTCATGGCCGTGGTCAAGGCGGACGGTTACGGGCACGGCGCGGAGCCGGTGGCCAAGGCGGCCCTGGAGGCAGGGGCGGCCTGGCTGGGCACTGCCCACATCACCGAGGCGCTCGCCCTGCGGCAGGCCGGTATCGAGGCGCCCATCCTCGCCTGGCTGCATACCGTCGACAGCCGGTTTTCCGCCGCGATCGAGAACAACATCGATCTGGGCATCTCCGGTTGGGAACTGGCCCATGTGGCAGAGGCAGCCCGCGACCTGCAGCGGCCGGCGCGCGTGCACCTGAAAATCGACACGGGGCTGGGCCGCAACGGCTGCCCGCCCGAGCAGTGGGACGCCTTGGTCAGCCAGGCCGTGGCCTACCAGGAGGACGGCCTGCTGCGCGTCGTCGGAATCTTCTCCCACCTGGCCGTGGCGGATGAACCGCGGCGCCCGGAAACGGATGAGCAGATCCGCCGCTTCCGGGAGGCCGTCGCCATAGCCGAAGACGCCGGGATCGACCTGGAAGTCCGGCATCTGGCCAACACCCCGGGCGCGCTGTCCCGCCCGGACACACATTTCGACATGGTGCGTGTGGGGCTGGGCATCTACGGGCTCTCGCCCTTTGCTGGCCAGAGCTCGCAGGAACTGGGACTGCGCCCGGCCATGACTGTAAAGACCACGGTCGCCAACTGCAAGGAAGTGCCGGCCGGACAGGGGGTCTCCTACGGCCTGAACTACCAGACGGAGGAAGCGACCACGCTGGCGCTGATCCCCATGGGTTACGCGGACGGCGTGCCGCGGATCGCCTCGGGCGGCCCCGTGCGGGTCGAGGGCCGCACCTATCCGGTGGTCGGCCGGATCGCGATGGACCAGATGGTCATCGACCTGAAGACGACCGGCGTGGCCGGCACCGACGCGTCGCCGCTGGGCAAGCCTGCCGTCCTGTTCGGCGGCAACGGGGAACCCAGCGTCGACGAATGGGCGACGGCGGCCGGCACCATCAACTACGAAGTCGTGACGCGGATCAGCAGCCGGGTCACCCGGGTGTTCATGGATTCGGACCGATGACCGGCCTGGCCGGGCCGGCACCTGTCTGGACCAAGGAGTTCATCACCACCGGCGCTGCGGACACGCAGGCGCTGGCCGCTGCCTTGGCCAGGCAGCTGCGCGCCGGCGACCTGTTGGTCCTTACCGGGGAGCTCGGAGCCGGGAAGACCACGTTCACGCAGGGCCTGGGGGAGGGCCTGGGCGTACGTCCGGGGATCATCTCCCCGACCTTCGTGCTGGTCCGCATCCACCCCAACCTCCCGGACGGCCCCAATCCCGGCGGCCCGGACCTGGTGCATGTGGACGCGTACCGGCTCGGCTCGGCGGCCGAGATCGACGACATCGATCTGGAGAACACTCTGGACACCTCGGTCACGGTGGTCGAATGGGGCCGTGACCGGGTGGAGCACCTGTCCGAGAGCCGGCTGGAGATCGACCTGCTGCGCGCCACCGGGGCGGAACTGGCCGCCGGTGAACCAGCCACCGGGGACGCGGCCACCGGCTGGCCGGCAACGGCAGGCAGCAAAGGGCTGGAAACCGAGCCGGTGGAACTGGACTTCGAGGAAACCGACGACGACGAGTCCCGCACCATCCGCATCAGCGCTTTCGGCCGGCGGTGGGCCGGCCTGGAATGGCACTGGCCCAACTGACCTAAACTGATTCGGTGCTGATTCTTTCCATCGATACCTCCGCCATCGCCAGCGCGGCGCTGATTACCGCCGATGGGGAGCGGCCGGAGGTCCTGGCGAACTTCGAGACGCCGGACACCCGCAGCCACGCCGAGGTCCTGGCCTCGGGGGTCCGAGGCCTCTTCACCGAGGCCCACGTCGAAGGGCCCACGCTCGATGCGATCGTGGTGGGGGTGGGCCCCGGTCCCTTCACCGGCCTGCGCTCCGGCATCGCCACCGCCCGGAGCCTGAGCTTTGTCTGGAACGTTCCGCTGCACGGGATGATGAGCCTGGACGCGATCGCCGCCGACGCGTCCAGGAACGCGGTGCGGCACGGGGTGGACGAGTTCATCGTTGCCACCGACGCCCGGCGCCGCGAGGTCTACTGGGCCCAGTACCGCTGCATCGAAGGCACCTTCAGGCTCGTCGGCGGCCCGCACGTCGATACAGCGTCCGCGCTGCCCCAGCTGCCCGTTTATGGCAAGGGCGCCGGGCTCTACCCGGACCAGGTGCGCGTGGTCGCGGATTTTGCCGACCGCCAGCCGACGGCCCGTTCGCTGGGCCTGACCGCCGCCGTACGGCTGGCCCGCGGCGTGCCGCTGCTCGGCTCCACCCCGCTGTACCTGCGCGAATCCGACGCGCAGGTACCGGGTCCGCGGAAGCGGGTGCTGTGATGACGGAACCAGCGCCCGCGGTGCAGCTGCGCACCATGGTCGCGGACGACGTCGTACGCGTCAGCGAACTGGAGGACGCCTTGTTTCCGGTTGATGCCTGGCCGCTGCAGGCGTTCCATGATGAGCTGAGCCAGCCGGAGACCCGGCGGTACATCGTCGCGGAGGCGGATGGGCGGATCGTCGGCTACGCCGGACTCATGTGCGTGCAGCCGATCGCAGACGTGCAGACTATCGCCGTCGCGCCCGAGTACGAAGGCCGGGGGATCGGCACGGCAATGCTGACGGAGCTGATCGCCGAGGCCCGACGGCGCCGCGCGCAGGACGTGCTGCTGGAAGTGCGCGCGGACAACCCGCGGGCGCAGGCACTGTACCGGCGGTTCGGCTTCGAACAGATCCACGTCCGGCCGCGTTACTACCGGGACGGCGTGGACGCGCTGATCATGAGACTTGAACTTCAGAAGGAGGCGTAGGTGGCTGAGCAGACCCGGGCGGGTGAGAGCCAGGGACCGCTGGTGCTGGGCATCGAATCTTCCTGCGACGAGACCGGCGTCGGCATCGTGCGCGGCACGCAGCTGCTGGCCAACACCGTGTCCTCGTCCATGGACGAGCATGTGCGCTTCGGCGGCGTGATACCGGAGATCGCCTCGCGCGCGCATCTGGACGCGTTCGTGCCGACGCTGCGGCAGGCCCTCGACGAGGCCGGCGTGACGCTGGACGAGGTGGATGCGCTCGCCGTGACCTCCGGCCCCGGCCTGGCCGGAGCGCTGATGGTCGGCGTGTGCGCGGCCAAGGCGCTGGCCGTGGCCACAGGCAAGCCGCTGTACGCGATCAACCATCTGGTGGCGCATGTGGGCGTGGGTCTGCTGGACGGCGACCTGTTCGCGGCAGCGTCCGGGGACAAGCACGACGGCGGCACGGCCGCAGGCGCCGCACGCCGGCTGCCGGACAACCTGGGGGCGCTGCTGGTTTCCGGCGGACACACCGAGATCCTGCGTGTGCGCTCCATCTCCTTCGACGTCGAACTCCTGGGCGCCACGATCGATGACGCCGCCGGCGAGGCCTATGACAAGGTGGCCCGCATCCTCGGCCTCGGCTATCCGGGCGGGCCTGCCATCGACAAGCTGGCCAAGGAAGGGAACCCGGCAGCGGTCAGGTTCCCGCGCGGGCTGACCATGCCCAAGTACATGGGGACGGCCGAGGAGCCTGGACGGCACCGCTACGACTGGTCCTTCAGCGGTGTGAAGACCGCCGTCGCCCGCGCCGTGGAGCAGTACGAGGCCCGCGGCGAGGAAATACCGGTAGCGGATCTGGCAGCGTCGTTCCAGGAAGCGGTGGTGGATGTGATTACGTCCAAGGCTGTGCTGGCCTGCCGCGAGCACGGAATGACCTCACTGCTGCTCGGCGGCGGAGTGGCGGCAAACTCCCGGCTGCGGGCCCTGCTGCAGGAGCGCTGCGACGCGGCAGGCATCGCCCTGCGGGTTCCGAAGCCGTCGCTGTGCACCGACAACGGCGCGATGGTCGCCGCACTCGCCGCCCAGGTCATTGCGGACGGCGGCAGGCCCAGCGGCATCGACTTCGCGCCGGATTCCTCGATGCCCGTAACGAGCGTCCACTTGTAGAAGGCCTGGATTGTCCCCGGTGGCCGCTAGGGTGAATCCGTAACGGTCGGCAGCAAAGGATTGGGACGGGATCGCAGTGGGGAACAGACAACGACTGGCCATCGGCTCTATCGCCGCGGTGCTCGCGTCCACCCTGGTGGCGTGCGACAGCCGCCCGGCCCCGGACGCGGCCGCCGCCGCCCTGGCAGCTTCACTGTCCTCACTCGATGTCTCCGGCATCGCATTCAACGGTGCTGAGGGCGCCGCGGCGAACCAGGAACTGGCTGCCATCGTCGGCGCCCTGGCGCCACTGCAGCCCGCGGTGACAGTTGCCGGCGTCGAACCCGGTGACAATGACACCGCTGCCGCGAGGTTCGAATACACCTGGGACGTTGATGACAGCGGGACGGACTGGACCTACACCACCGAGGTGCCACTGACCTGGGCCGAGGGGCAGTGGCGGCCCACCTGGTCACCTTCCGCCGTCGTTCCCGGCATGAACGACGGCGAACGGCTGGCTCTGGATGCCGCGCCCGCCGACCGCGGGGACATCCTGGGCGCTGAAGGTGCCGTGCTGGTTACTGAACGACCTGTGGTCAGGATCGGAATCGACAAGTCCCAGCTGGATCCCGCGGACGCCGGACAGTTGCAGGACTCCGCCCGGGCCCTGGCCGGGCTGGTGGAGATCGACCCCGGGCAGTTCGCGGCTGCGGCGGAGGCGGCCGGGGAGGCCGCGTTCGTGGAAGCCCTCGTGCTCCGCGACGACGCCTCGCGTACGGTGACGGATGAACAGCTGGCCGCAATTCCGGGCGCCCGCGGTATTGGCGACGAAATAGCGCTGGCCCCCACCAGGACGTTCGCCCGCCCGCTGCTGGGCACGGTGGGGCAGGCAACCGCGGAGCTGGTGGAGGAATCCGACGGGCGGCTGAGGGCCGGCGATGCTACGGGGCTGTCCGGCATCCAGCAGCAGTACGACGAGCAGCTAAGCGGAACCGCAGGCATGACCATCAGCGCAATTCCGGCAGCCGGGACCGGCGGGGCCGGCGCGCAGCCGCGGGTGCTCTTCGAAAAGGCGCCGGAAGACGGCCAGGCGCTGCAGACCACCCTGGATCCGGACCTGCAGGCCTTGGCCGAGGAAGTGCTGGCCGGGGAGGCATCGCCGAGCGCCATCGTCGCGGTCCGGCCGTCCACCGGCGATGTCGTGGCGGCGGCCAGTGGGCCGGGCAGCGAAGGATACTCCACGGCGACGCTGGGCCAGTATGCGCCCGGTTCCACCTTCAAGCTCGCCACCTCGCTGGCCATGGTCCGCAACGGCGCCGCGCCGGGGACGTCCGTTCCCTGCACGGACACCATTACGATGGATGGACGCTCCTTCCGCAACGCGCCGACGTACCCGGCCGAGGCGGTTGGCGACGTCAGCCTCCAGCTGGCGCTGGCGCATTCCTGCAATACCGCGTTCATCTCCGCCAGCAGTTCAGTGCCACAGACCAGCCTGGCGGAGGCAGCCGCGGCCCTGGGCATCGGGGTGGAAGCGGATCCAGGCGTCCCGGCCTTCTTCGGCTCCGTTCCTGCCGAAGCCGAAGGGACAGAGCATGCGGCCTCGATGATCGGGCAGGGACAGGTGCTGGCTTCTCCGCTGGCGCTGGCCACGGCGGCAGCATCCATCAGCAAGGGATCCCTGGTGTCACCAAAGATCGTGGTGGGTCCGGCTACGGCGGAGGAATCGGCAGGGGAGGGCTCGGCTGCGGAGGGCAGCCCGGCCGTCCCACTGACAGCGGATGAAGCCGCGATGCTCCGGCAGATGATGCGGGCCGTGGTCACCGAAGGCGGAGCAGGCATCCTCGCCGACCTGCCCGGTGAGCCGGCAATTGCCAAGACCGGAACCGCGGAGTTCGGCACCGGGAATCCGCCGGAAACCCATGCGTGGTTTGTTGCGGCGCGGGGAGACCTTGCAGTGGCAGTCTTCGTCGAGCAAGGGGACTACGGTTCCACCACCGGCGGCCCCCTTATGAAGGCCTTCCTGGAAGGTGCGGCGCTCTAGGTTTAGGCGCCGCCCGCCCCGCTTTTGTGGGGGCCTGTTGAGGCAGCTGGTGACAAGCCGGGCAGGCACGGGTAAGTTCCTGCCATGAGTACCTCCACGGAAGAGCTGGCCGCAATCGCCGAACGCTACAAGGAGCTCAGCGCCCGACTGGCCGAATGCATTGCCGCGGTCCCGCCGGGAGCGTGGACCAACCGGTCGCCGTGTGCGGAATGGGACGCAGCCGGAGTGCTGCAGCATGTCATCGACAGTGAAGCGGACATGGTGCGCCGGGTCGGCCTTGAGCTGCCTCCGATTCCCCCTGCCGCCGAGGATCCGGCCGGCGCGTGGGCGGCTGCATCGGGCGCCGTCGGACATATCCTTTCCGATCCGGCACTCGCAGGCACGGAGTATGAGGGGGTCTTCGGCCGGTCAACCCTGGCCCGGTCCTTTGATACCTTCTTCCGTTTCGATCTGATTGTCCACCGCTGGGACATCGCTACGGCAGCCGGTATCTGCGCGGACCTGAGCGATGACGAACTTACCACGGTGGACACCTTCGCCGGACAGATGGGGGACAACCTGTACGGCCAGGGCGCTTGCACCGGCCCCCTGGAAGTCCCGGAATCCGCGTCCCGGCGGGAAAAGATCCTGGCTAGGATCGGACGCCAGGACCCGGCCGGCTCCTAGGCTGCGCCGGCACGCAGCGGCTGCCTACCCCGATCTTGCGGCTTATCCCATGCTGCCGCGCAGCTGGCGGACAACATCCTGCACCACGGCGCGCAGGTCACCGCCGTTCTCCCTGGCAACGCGGCGCTGCCGGTGGTAGCCGGCTCCGCGCTGGATGATCCTTTCCACATCCGCCAGTTCATCGGCACAGCCCAGGCGCTTGGCCGTCGGCTCCAGACGGTTCAGCACATCGACGATGTGCTCTGTCACCAGGCGTTCTGTGCCGGCGGCGTCGAGGATGACGATGGCGTCCAGCCCGTAGCGGGCGGCCCTCCACTTGTTTTCCTGCACATGCCAGGGCGGCAATGTCGGAATGCTGCCGCCGTCGTCAAGGGTCCGCGAGAAATCATCCACCAGGCACTGAGTCAGCGCCGCGATGGCGCCGACGTCCTCCAAGGTCGATAAGCCGTCGCAGACACGCATTTCGATGGTTCCCAGCAGCGGGACCGGCCGGATGTCCCAGCGAATCTCGCTGATCGTGTCAATGACTCCAGTAGTGAACATATCCTGCACATAGGACTCGTACTCTGCCCAGGTGGCGAACTGGAACGGCAGTCCCGCCGTCGGCAGCTGCTGGAACATCAGCGCCCGCTGCGAGGCGTAGCCGGTGTCCTCGCCCGCCCAGAACGGTGACGAGGCGGACAGTGCCTGGAAATGCGGGAAGAAGTTAACCAGCCCGTCGAGCACCGGCATTGCCTTCTCCCGCCGGTCCAGGCCGACATGGACATGCACACCGTAGATGACCATCTGCCGGCCCCACCATTGGGTCCGGTCGATCAGCTTCGCATAGCGCTCCTTGTCCGTGACGGGTTGGGAGTGCGGCTGGCTGAAGGGGTGCGAGCCGGCGCAGAACAATTCAATGCCCATGGGATCGGTGACGGCGCGCACGGATGCCATGCCGTCGGTTAGCTCCGCCTTCGCCTGTTCCACTGTGGTGCAGACACCGGTGACCAGCTCAACGGTGTTCAGCAGAAGTTCCTGCTTTACATGCGGGTGCTCTTCGTCATCCTTGAGTTCGGGATGATTCGCGGCGCATTCACGCAGCACATCTGTTGCTTTGGATACCAGATCCCCGGTTTCGCGGTCCACCAAGGCCAGCTCCCATTCCACGCCGAGGGTGGACTGCCGGGACTTGGCAAAGTCAATCTTCATGCGGGCTCCTGACGAGTGGGACTGTTGTTCAGTTTAGTGGAGCAGCTTCGCGCGCCCTCAACGTGCTGGGTCACTGGGTTTTGCTGGAAGAGAAAATCTATCACTATTCCTCCACAGTACTTATATTAGAACTGGGTTTCGAATATAATCGGGGTATGGCGATTACCCCGTTGGAGCTTGAGGATCCGGCCGCCGACCGGGTGGATGCGCTGCGGGCGGAGCTGCTGGAGTTTGCCGGCCGGTTCCGGGACGAGGCGGCCCTGCTGTCCACCCTGGAGCTGACGGATACGGTCGCGGCGGTCGAGGAGCTCTCCAAAGCGGTCGAGTACCTGCAGCTGCTGGGCGCCCGCGCGGCCGAGGAGCGGGACATCGCCGCCGTCGGGGAACACCCCCGGACCACCGGCCCGGCCGCGGGGGCGGACGGGTGGGCCGATCCGGCCGCGGCGCTGGCCGCTGATGCGGGCCCGGCTGGGCATCGGCATCACCGAGGCCCGCCGCCGGCTCCGGCTGACTCATTCGGTGCTGCCCGGCCGCCGAGCCGGCGGACCTGGCGGCCATGGAATGCGCTCTAACCAGCCAGGCGGGCGAATCCGACACCGACATCCTGGCCGCCGTGACCCGCCGCTGGGAAGCGGCCGTCGACCCGGACGGAGCCGAACCCACCGAGGAGTTGCTGCGCACCCGGCAGGGAGTGTTCGACCGCGGCATCCGCCGCGGCCTGCACCGGCTGGAAATCGTTGCCACCGACGCCCAGTACGAAGCCCTTATCACCGTCATGAACACCGTCACCAACCCCCGCACCCGCCCCGCCACCGGCACCACGGACCCCGGCACGGCAGCCGCGGACAGCAGCGGCGACACCGCCGGGGACGGGACAGCCCACATGAGCGATGCTCAACCGCTGCCCGATCCGCGGACCCGGGCCCGGAAACTGCTCGACGGGCTCGGCGCCGCCTGCCGGCTGGCCCTGGCCACCAACACCCTGCCGGCCACCGGCGGACACCGCCCCCAGATCATGGCCACCATCGACTCCAACGAACTGGCCGGCCGGCTCACCGGCGGCACGGCCGGCGGGACCGGGCACGCGGTCTTCACCGGCCCCGTCACCGCCGCCACCATCCGCCGCATCGCCTGCGAGGCGGACATCAACCCGGTCATCCTCGGCAGCCGCGGCGAAATCCTCGACCCCGGCCGCGCCCAGCGCTTCTTCAGTCCCGCCATCCGCCGCGCCCTGATCGCCCGAGACAAAGGCTGCGCCTTCCCCGACTGCACCATGCCCGCCGTCTGGACCGAAGCCCACCACATCACACCCTGGTACGCCGGCGGCCACAGCTGCACCGACAACGGCTGCCTGCTCTGCAGCCACCACCACGACCTCATCGAAGCCGGCAACTGGACCATCACCGTCCGCCACAGCATCCCCTGGTTCATCCCCCGCCCTGCCTCGACCCCGACCAAAAACCCCGCCGCAACCAGTACCACCACACCACACACACCCCCGGCGCGCCCCTGTCCGCTGCTGCCAACGGAGAGCCGCAACAGTCCGAGGCCCTGAACCAGTCAGTGACGCCTTTTGACGAGCAGCATGATCCGAAGGGGGAACGGGATGCAGGCACAGCCACTCCATGGCTGCCGGGTCCGGTCCCTGGCGCGTCCGCGGCCAGGGACCGGAGCGGAGATCCAGCCTCAGGGTCTTCCGGAAGTCCGCCTTCCGGAAGTCCATCTTCTGGAAGCCCGCCGAATGGGCCGTAACGGTAACATCGGACGCGTGAAGTCGCACCAAAGAGCAGTGCCTCGGTATGTGAACGCTGCTGTGGCCACCGTGCTGGCTGCAAGCCTGGCCGGTTGCCAGGCCGCGCCGGCCCCGGAACTCCCGTCCGCAGCATCGGTCTCCCTAGCGCCGTCCCACCAGCCGGCGGCGCCGGGATCACCGGCTGCCGCACCGCCGTCGTCCGCCGAACCGGAACACACGACAGAACCGGCGGCACTGACCTGGGGTCCGACGCGGGAACAGTACGAGGAAGCAGCTGCTGCTGTCGCCCGCATGTCCACTGAACAAAAGGCCGGACAGGTCCTGGTGCCCTTTTACCGCGGGAAGGATCCGGCTCCGGTCGAAGCGGCCATCCGCGAACTGCACTTGGCGGGCACAATCGTCATGGGCGACAACGTTCCGCTGGCCACCGACGGGAGAGTGGACGCGGCGGCAATGGCTGCCGTCAACGAGCGCTTCAGCAGCGCGGTCGCAGCCACCGGCCGCGACTGGCCAGCCGTGGTGGCTGTGGACCAGGAAGGCGGTTTAGTGGCCCGGCTGAAGGCTCCGCTGACCGAGTGGCCGGCACCGATGACCCTGGGGGCCTCCGCGGACCAGGAATTGGCCCGGACGAGCATGAAGGCCATGAACACCGAACTGTCGGCAATGGGCTTCACAATGAACCATGCCCCCACTGCCGATGCCACCTTGGGTGCGGCGGATCCGACCATTGGGGCCCGGTCCTACGCCGGTGATCCTGATCTGGCTGCGCGGCTGACGACGGCGGCCACCGAGGGGGCGCTGGAAAGTGGCGTGCTGCCGGCGGTCAAGCATTTTCCCGGCCATGGATCGGTGACAACGGATTCGCATGTCGACGTCCCGGTCCAGCCCGCTCCGCTGGGCGAGTTGCAGGCGCGGGACTGGCTTCCCTTCCGTGAAGCGGTCAGGCAGGGTGCGCCTGTGGTCATGATGGGACACATCGCTGTGGACGCGCTGGAGCCTGGCGTCCCGGCTTCTCTGTCCGCTGCCAGCTACCGGGCGCTTCGTGGCCTGGGATTCGAGGGAGTGGCCGTCACGGACGCCCTGAACATGGGGGCCATCGAGCAGCATTATCCAGGTGGCCAGGCGGCACCGCGTGCGCTGGCGGCCGGTGCCGACCTGCTGCTGATGCCATCCGACATCCACGCCGCCCATGCCGCCGTCGTCAGGGCCGTGAACTCGGGGGCTGTGACCGCGGCGCGCCTCGACGAAGCCGCCACCCGTGTGGTCGCGCTGATGAAATGGCAGCAGACGCTGGCGGCTCCCGCTGCGCTGTCGGCTGTGGGCTCGCATTCCACCGTCTCCAAAGCCGCGACGGCCGCCGGTATGACCGTGGTTGAAGGTCAATGCACGGGCGACCTGCTTCGCGGTGCCGTCTCCGTCGTGGGCGGAAGCCCGGAGGACCGGCGCCGGTTCACCGCCGCCGCCCAGGCGCGGGGCCTGGCCGTGGGCACAGGGACTGTTGTTGCGCTGCTCGAGCCAGGGGCACGGACGCAGGCTGCAGGGCCGGATCAAGGAACGGCGGCGCCGGGCCGGGTGGCAGGCGGGGACATTGCCGTGACACTTGATGCCCCGTGGCAATTGGCTGCTTCCACTGCGCCGACCAAGATCGCGCTCTTCGGCAGGACGCCGGAGGCGTTCGACGCGCTCCTTGACGTGCTGACCGGGAAGGCAGCGGCGCCCGGAAACCTGCCCGCCGCCGTCGGTCCTTATCCCGCCGGGACGGGCTGCTGACGGACTGCTGACGGTCTGCCGGAGGTCACCCGACCGGTTCGACCTCGACGGCCACCCGGTGCTCGCCGATGCGGGTAAGGACCAGCGTGGCCTTGTTCCTGGCGTTCTTGGCCTTGCCGGCCAGGAGCTGCTTACGGAGTTCGTCCGGCGGAACCGCCATGCCCCGCTTCTTGATGTCCAGGACGCCGATGCTGTTTTCGCGCACCCAGGTCTTCAGTGCCTTGACGTGGTATGGCTTCACGTCCAGCACCTTGAACGCCCGGGCGAGGGGTGTTTCCGTTAGCTCCGGGGCGCAGAAGTAGGCAATGTGCGGATCCAGCAGGTGCCCGCCCAGCTGGCGTGCGACGTCGGCCACCAGTCCGGCGCGGATTACGGCGCCGTCCGGTTCGTACAGGTAACCGGAAACGGGTCCCACCTCGATGTCCTGCCCGGCAGGGTCGTAGCCAACCGGACTAGTCAGCTCCGCCGCGCCGTGCGCTCCGATGACCAGTGCGGCGCGCCGCACCCCTTCGCGGGCGAGTGCGTTGAACCAAAGGGCGGCCTCTGTCACCTCCCCGTCCACTGAGACCCACTGCGCTTCGCAGCCAGCCGGCAGGGACTCGTGCGGAATACCGGGTCCCATCTTCACGCCGACCGCCAGACCGCCTGAGGCGAGGTGCTCCACGAAGGACAGGGGAGGGGAAAACGCCTCGGGGTCGAACAACCGCCGGGTACCGGAGCTGGTGGTGGTCCGGCGTGCGGGATCCAGCCACACGCCGTCGTATCCAGTGAGATCGAAGCCGGTGGCGTCCGCGTTGACGACGGTCGCGTTGGGCCACGGCATCAGATTGATGGTGGCCACCGCAGCAGTTGCCTCATCGATGTCGACGGCGGTGACTGTCCGGTCCATGCTGGCCAGGGCCATGGCGTCGGCGCCGATCCCGCAGCCCAGATCGGCGATGCGTTCGACGCCGGCGGCGACGTACCGCTGCGCATGGCGGGCGGCGACATTCAGCCGCGTGGCCTGTTCCAGACCGGCCGGGGTGAACAGCATCCGGCGGGCGAACTCGCCGAATTTGGCCTCGGCCTTGGTGCGCAGCTTGGCCTGGGTCAGTGCGGCGGCGACCACTTCCGGGCTGTGGCCGGCCTTGCGCAGTTCGGTGTTGAGCTTGAAGCTGTCCGCTTCGCTGTACGGTCCCAGGGAGTTCAGCAGCTCCCAGCCTTCCGGCGTCAGGATCGGAGCAATGGCGTCCACGGCCGGGGCCGCTGGTTCTTCGGAAAGCATGTCTATAGGCTACCGGTCGTGCGGTTCCGCTACGGCGGGGCTTCCGGCCTGGCCGGCGCCCTGCGCCTGCAGCCTGGCCGGGATCCGGCCGCCGGCCTGGACCATGGCGATCTGCCGTGGTGACAGCCGGTGGCGCAGGCGGATGCTGCGCCCGCCCAGCTGTGCCGTGACTTCGCTGGATTGATCCAGTCCAGTGCGGACGTGGTCGAAGGAGAGCTCATCGTCCTGGCTGATTAGCTCATAGTCGTCCTTGTCTACGAATTCGAGGGCCAGCACGCCGAAATTGGCCAGGTTCTGCCAGTGGATCCGCGCGAAGGACTTGGCCACGACGATCCGCAGCCCCAGATAGCGAGGGGCGATGACGGCGTGTTCGCGGGAGGAACCCTGTCCGTAGTTTTCGCCGGCCACCAGCAGATGTCCGGTTTCCGCAGCCTTCGCCCGCGCGGGATAGGTCCCGTCGATCCGTTCGAAAGCGAACTCCGCGATCTTGGGGATGTTGCTTCGGAACGGCAGGACACGGGCGCCGGCGGGCAGGATTTCGTCGGTGGAGACGTTGTCCGCCATCTTCAGCAGGACAGGCAGGGTCGGCGAATCGGGGAGCGGATCGAAATCCGGCAGCGAAGCGATGTTCGGCCCCTTCACCAGTTGGACCGTGCGGGCCTCGTCAGCGGGCAGCGGCGGCAGCAGCATGGCAGTGTTGATGCTGAAGTGCTCCGGCAGCTTCGGACGCGGAGGGGCTATATCCAGTTCGCGCGGGTCCGTGATCACGCCGGTCAGCGCGGCGGCGGCCGCGGTCTCGGGCGAGCACAGCCACACGGCGTCCTCCTTGGTCCCGGAACGGCCGGGGAAGTTGCGCGGCACCGTGCGCAGGCTGTTCCGTCCTGCCGCAGGAGCCTGGCCCATCCCGATGCAGCCCATGCAGCCGGTCTGGTGGATGCGGGCGCCCGAGGCGATGAGCTTGAACAGCCAGCCGCCCCGGGTCAGGTCCTCGAGGATTTCCCGGGACGTTGGATTGATGTCAACCGAAACCCGGTCGCTGCATTGGCGGCCGTCCAGGATCTCCGCGACCACGGCGAAGTCGCGCAGGCCCGGGTTGGCCGATGAGCCGACGACCACCTGGAACACCTCCTCGCCTGCGGCCTCGCGGACCGTCACCACGTTGCCTGGGGATGACGGCCGGGCGATCAGCGGCTCCAGTCCGGACAGGTCGATCGTCTCCGCGACGTCGTATCCGGCGTCGGGATCGGCCAGCAGTTCCCGGTAATCTTCCGGCCGCCCCACCGATTCCAGGTAGGTCCGCACCGCTGCATCGCTGGGGAAAACGCTGGTCGTCGCACCCAGCTCCGCGCCCATATTGGCGATGACATGGCGGTCCATGGCGGTCAGGTGCGCCAGGCCCGGGCCGTGGTACTCGATGATGCGGCCCACGCCGCCCTTGACATCGTGGCGCCGCAGCAGCTCCAGGATCACGTCCTTCGCCGAGACCCAGTCCGGCAGCTGCCCGGTCAGTTCCACACCCCAGATCTGCGGCATGGCCACATAGAACGGCTCGCCGGCCATGGCCATGGCGACTTCCAGCCCGCCGGCGCCGATGGCGAGCATGCCGATGGCCCCTGCCGCGCAGGTATGGGAGTCGGAGCCGATCATGGTGGCACCGGGCTTGCCGAACCTGGACTGGTGCACCGGATGGGAGACGCCGTTGCCGGCCTTGGAGAACCAAAGCCCGAAACGCCGGGCAGCGGACTGGAGGAACAGATGGTCCTCCGGGTTCTTCTCATCCGTCTGGAGGAGATTGTGGTCCACATACTGCACGGAGGCCTGGGTCCGGACCCGGTCCAGGCCAAGGGCCTCCAGCTCCAGCATGACCATGGTTCCGGTGGCGTCCTGGGTCAGGGTCTGATCCACGCGGATCCCTATTTCCGCACCGGGACTCCTTTCCCCGCTGACCAGGTGGTCCTGGATAAGTTTCTGCGCAACGTTCAGTCCCATGAGGACCTCCGGGGGTATGCCGGTCGCCGCCTGCCGTAGGCTCCGCACGGGCAGCAGCGGGGCAGTGGATGGGCTGTGGTAGAGGCAAATCTGACTCCATGGTAAGCCCGATTCCCCGGCCATTGTCATGCCGTCGTCGTCGTGGCAGAGTGAAGGGATCGAGTCCGGGCGGCGTCCGGTTGCGATCGCCGCCACATCTACTGGAGGTGCGCAGATGCGATTCCCATGGCTGAAGGATGTACTCACCGAAAACCCACCGTTCCTGACCGTCTACGTGGACACGACCAGGAAGGGCGCCTCCTCCGGCCCCGAACTCACCACCCGCTGGGAGCATCTGCGCGAGGCGGCCGCACGGTCAGGGGCTCCGGTGGGCATTCTCCAGCAGATCGAAGACTCCATCCTCACCCCGGCAGGCATCGGCGGCCCGCACGGCCGCGCTTTCCTGGCCACTGCCGATCAACTGCACATCGACCGGGTCCTGCCCGTTCCGCCCCAGGAAGGTATCACCTGGGACCAGCGGCCCAAGCTCCTGCCGCTGATGCGCGTGGCCAAGGATGCCGTCTCGCAGATCCTGGTTGAAGTAAATCGTTCAGGCGCGGATTTCAGCCTTCGCGCCCCCGAAGATCCCAAGCTGACCGGCAGCCGGAATGTGCTGGGGGAGGACGGTTCCGTGGAAGGCGGCCACGACGAACTCCGCAAGGTCCACGTCAAGGGCCAGCGCGGCTGGCGCAACACCAACATCGAGGCTCGCGTGGAGGACTCCTGGGAGCGCAACGCCGAGGCCGTGGCGGAGAAGCTGGACAAGCTGGTCCGGGAATACCGTCCGGACCTGGTGATCCTCACCGGCGATGTCCGGGCGGCGAACCTGCTGAAGGAGGAGGTTGGGCAGGAGACCCGTGCGCGCTTAGTGGAGGTGCCAGGCGGCGGACGCACCGAGGGGATCGACCGGGAGGCCTTTGAACAGCATCTGGCGGAAGCGGTCAACGAATTCATCGCCAAGCGTGAGAAGGCCTCTGTGGACAAGTTCATTGAGCAACAGGCCCGGGACGGACAGGCCGTAGCCGGCATCGCCGAAACCCGTTCCGCCCTGAAGCGCGGCCAGGTGGACGAGTTGCTGATCACCGAGGGCGCCGAGCCGAAGGACGTCGAGGACCTGCTGTTCCTGGCGCTGACCACCGATGCCGCGGTCCAGACGGTCCCGTCGGAAGCGGTATCGCTGCAGGAAGGAGTGGGCGCCATCCTGCGCTGGCGGGACGATGCGACGGCGTCGAGCGCGGTGCCTACCATGAGCGGCGACCGGCGGCGGGAGACCCGGCACTAAGCCGCGCCGGCAGCGGAACTGAAGGGCCGCCGTCGTACCGTGGCGTACGACGGCGGCGGGCCGCCTCAGATTCCCGGCGCACCTAGGGCGGGTACGCCGACTCCCGCGGAGAAGTAAACGGCGATGCGCTCGCCGCCGATTTCGGCGACCTGGATCGGCATGTCGTAGATTTCGGCCAGCACTTCGGAGGTCATCAGTTCCGCCGGGCTGCCCTGGTGCGTGATGGCGCCGTCCTGCATCGCGATGATGGTATCCGAGTAGCAGGACGCGAAGTTGATGTCGTGGATGACCAGCACGACGGTCTTGCCCAGCTCATCCACCAGCCGGCGCATCAGCCGCATCATTTCCACCGAATGCTTCATGTCCAGGTTGTTCAGCGGCTCGTCCAGCAGCAGATAGTCGGTGTCCTGCGCCAGGACCATGGCAATGAAGGCGCGCTGGCGCTGTCCGCCGGAGAGTTCGTCCACGAAGCGGTCGGCCAGTCCGGTCAGGTTGAGGTAGTCGAGGGCCTGGTTGATATGGGTCAGGTCCTCGGCGGTCGGGCGCCCCTTGTTGTGCGGGTACCGGCCAAAACCGACCAGGTCGCGGACGGTCAGCCGGACGGTGAGCTGGTTCTCCTGGCGCAGGATCGCCATCTTCCGGGCCAGGACGTCCCCGGCGGTTGCGGCGACATTCAGTCCGTCGATGGCCACCGAGCCGGAGTCCATCGGTGCCAGCCGGCTGACCATGGACAGCAGCGTCGATTTGCCGGCGCCGTTGGGGCCGATGATCGAGGTGACGCCGCCCTTGGGAATGTTGCAGCTGACGCTGCGCACCACCTGCTGGGAGCCGTATTTCTTGGAGACTCCGGAAACCTGGATCATGCGGGTACCTCGGGCAATGCGATGGGGACGGACGTGAGGGGGACAAATACCGGGACAGAACGGAACGTCATCGGACCGAGCCTCGCAGCAGCATGGCGATGAACACCAGTCCGCCGATGAACTCGATCACGATGCTCAGGGCCGTGTTGAACTCGAAAATCCGCTCCAGCACCAGCTGCCCGCCGACCAGCGCGATGATGCCGATCAGCACGGCAACCGGCAGCACGTATTTGTGCCGGAAGATGCCGCAGAGTTGGTAGGCCAGGCTGGCTACGAGCAGGCCGAAGAAGGTGACCGGACCGACCAGCGCGGTGGAGACGGCGACCAGCACGGAGCAGATGACCAGCGTCAGGGTGACGGTGCTCTTGTGGTCCACGCCCAGGTTGACGGCGGTTTCCCGGCCGAGGGCCAGGACGTCGAACCGGTTGCGCACCCGCCAGGCCGCCGCGCTGACCAGGGCGACCAGCAGGCTGGAGACCAGCAGCAGCGTGCCGTCCACATTGTTGAAGCTGGCGAAGAACAGGTCCTGCAGGATGATGAATTCGCTCGGGTCGATCAGCCGCTGCAGCAGGGAGGAAACGCCCCGGAACATGGCGCCGAACACGATTCCCACGAGCAGCATCAGGTGCAGGCTCTTGCCGCCGCCGGTGAACAGCCAGCGGTACAGGAGCCAGGAAAAGCCGACCATGAGCACCACTTCGATGCCGAAGCGCACGGGCCCGCCGAGCGAGAGCAGCGCCTGGGCGCCCAAGCTGAACGTCAGTACCGTCTGGATCAGCAGGTACAGGGAATCGAAGCCCATGATGGAGGGCGTCAGGATGCGGTTGCTGGTCACGGTCTGGAACAGCACCGTGGAAACGCCCACGCAGTAGGCCACCAGGATCATGGAGCCGACCTGGATTGCCCGGCGCGGCAGGATGTAGGAGAGGTTGCCGCGCAGTTCGATGGTCATGAAGACCGCGACGAGCACTGCGGCCAGCAGGCCCAGGACGACGATGGGCACCAGCGGCGAGGCACCCTTGGTGCGGCGGACGGTGCGTGTGACGACGGCGGGTGCGCTAAGCACGGCGCCGCCTCAGCAGCAGGTAGAGGAACAGCACGCTTCCGACGGCGGAGACGATGGTGCCCACCGGGATCTCATAGGGGAAGCGGACAAGGCGGCCGGCAATGTCGCAGGCCAGGACGAAGCCGGCGCCGAAGACGGCGACCCAGGGCACCGCGCGGCGGACATTGTCGCCGATCAGCAGGGAGACCAGGTTCGGAATGATCAGGCCGAGGAAGGGAATGGCGCCGATCGTGACGACGACGACGGCGCTGATCAGGCTGACGATGACCAGGCCCAGGGTCATGACCCGGTTGTAGTTGAGCCCCAGGTTGGTGGTGAACTCCTGGCCCATCCCGATCACGGTGAACCGGTCGGCGCAGATGTAGCCGACCAGGGTCAGGACCGCGACGATCCACAGCAGTTCGTACCGGCCGGCGATGACGCCGGAGAAGTCGCCGACCATCCAGGTATTCAGGGTCTGCAGCAGGTCGAACCGGTAGGCGAAGAAGGTGGTCACGGCGGCCACGACGCCGCCGAGCATAATGCCCACCAGCGGAACCAGCAGGGTGTTCCGCAGCGGAAGCCGGCGCAGGATGAGCAGGAACAGTGCGGTGCCGCCGGCGGCGAAGAACGTGGCCACCAGCATTTTGGTGAACAGCGAGGCACCCGGGGCCAGTACGGTGACGGCGAGGATGCCGAGGGTGGCCGATTCGATGGTGCCGACCGTGGACGGTTCCACGAACTTATTGCGCGCCATCAGCTGCATGATCAGTCCGGCCACGCTCATGGCCATGCCGGCCAGGATGATGGACAGGGTGCGCGGGATGCGGCTGATCAGCAAGATCTGCGTTGCGTTGCCTTCGGCGGAAAAGAGCGTCCCGAGGGAAACGTCGCTGACGCCCACGAACATGCTGATCGCCGCGAGTACGACGACGGCGGCACCGGCCGCTGCCAGCTGCAGGCTGGTGCCGCGCAGGCGGGGAGGCCTGGCCGGGGCTGCCGCTGTGGTGGGAGCGGCAGCAGTGCCGGCACCGGCCGGAGCATGGACTGAGGCAGTCATCTTGTATCTGGATCCTTGTACAGCGCAAGCGGCGGGACCAAGGTCCCGCCGCTTCGACGGCTTCTTACTTCAGGGCGTCGCCGACGGCGTTGACCATGGCGTCGACATTGTTCAGGCCGTAGCCGACGATGTACCACTGCGTGGAGTCCAGGTAGTGGATGTTGCCGTTGGCGGCGGCGTCCGTTCCGTTCACCAGTTCGTTGTCCAGCACGGCGGCCGCGGCTTCGCCGGATTCGCCGATGGCGGCGTCGCGATCGATGACGAACAGATGCGCGGGGTTCTTCTCCGCGATGTATTCGAAGGAAATAGCCTCGCCGTGGCGGCCGTCGGACTTGACATCGGCTGCCGTCTGGACGCCGAGGACGTCGTGGATCAGGCCGAACCGGGAGCCGGCGCCGTAGGCGGTCAGTTCTCCGCCGCTGGTCATGACGACCAGGCCGTTGCCGGCGTTGGCTGCAGCGGCCTTGGTTGCCTCGATGTCTGCATCGATCGCGGCCAGCTTTTCCTCGACGTCGGCTTCCTTCTGGAAGATTCCGCCGAGGCTGGTCGAATGCTGCTTGAAGCTGGCCATCGGGTCGGCGGCGTCGACGCTCAGGTCGATGGTGGGAGCGATCTTGCTCAGTTCCTGATAGTGCCCTGCGGCGCGGCCGGAAATGATGATCAGGTCCGGAGCGCCTTCGCTCACGGCCTCGAAGTCCGGTTCCTGCAGCGTGCCGATGTTGGTGACGGTGTCCGCGCCGTATTCCTCGAGGGAGGCCGGCAGGTTTGCCTGCGGAACTCCGTCGACCTGGACGCCCAGGGCGTCCAGGCTGTCCAGCACGCCCAGATCGAAGGTGTAGACGGTTTCCGGGTTCACCGGCACCTCCGTGGTTCCCTGTGCATGGTCCACGGTGACTGTTTCGCTGCCGGAAGCATCCTGGGCCTCGGCACTGGTCTGGCTGCAGGCGCTGAGCATCAACATCGATGCGGCGGCCAGGGCCATGACCTTGGCGGGGAGAGTCTTCTGCACGGGCTAATGCTCCTGGTCTCGTACCCGCCGTGGGGGCGGGTGGGTGAATTAGGTGACGTAGGCCTGACCTAATTGTGCTTGCCCCAGAAAACTATCGGTTAGGTATGCCTAACGCAACTTCGCTCCGGTGTGTCCCGTGTAACAAATCGACGCACAAAGCCCATTCCGCCTGTCGTGGTGCCGGACGGTGCGCCGGTCGCTGGCACTCGCCTTGACCGAGTGCTAACGCCTTGCATAGAGTCGTCATTGGCACTCTCACCCTGAGGGTGCTAATTCCCGGGGGTCGCAAGGCCCCTGCCTGACGGCACCCGCCAGCCGGCACCGCGACGACGGTAGGCATGCCGCAAGGCACCTTTCGCCCGTACATAACTTATGTGAAGGAGAGGTCCGAGTGTCGGTCTCTATTAAGCCTCTTGAGGATCGCATCGTTGTCCGCCCGCTGGAAGCCGAGCAGACCACCGCTTCCGGCCTGGTGATCCCGGACACAGCCAAGGAAAAGCCGCAGGAAGGCCAGGTCGTGGCCATTGGCCCCGGCCGCGTTGATGACAACGGCAACCGCGTTCCCGTCGATGTTGCCGAAGGCGACGTCGTTATCTATTCCAAGTACGGTGGAACCGAAGTCAAGCATGGCGGCGAGGAGTACCTGATCCTGTCCGCCCGCGACGTCTTGGCAGTCGTCGTCAAGTAGTCCGCACAAGGAGCCCCGGCCGCACAGCGGCTGGGGCTTTCCTTGCTCACAGCCAAAGTCAAAGCCAAAGGAAGTAGACATATGGCAAAGCAGTTGGAGTTCAACGACGCTGCCCGCCGCGCGCTGGAGGCCGGCGTCGACAAGCTGGCCAACACCGTCAAGGTGACTCTCGGTCCGCGCGGCCGCAATGTGGTGCTGGACAAGAAGTGGGGCGCCCCCACGATCACCAACGACGGCGTGACCATCGCCCGCGAGGTCGAGCTGGAGGATCCGTATGAGAACCTCGGCGCGCAGCTGGCCAAGGAAGTAGCCACCAAGACCAACGACGTTGCCGGCGACGGCACGACGACGGCGACGGTGCTGGCCCAGGCCCTCGTCAAGGAAGGCCTGCGCAACGTGGCCGCAGGTGCCGCGCCCGGCCAGCTCAAGCACGGCATCGAGGTTGCGGTGGAAGCCGTGGCTGCCCGCCTGCTGGAAAACGCCCGCGAGGTCGAGGGTAACCACGTTGCCGACGTCGCGACGATCTCCGCCCAGGACCGCGTCATCGGCGAACTGCTGGCCGAAGCGTTCGACAAGGTCGGCAAGGACGGCGTGATCACCATCGAGGAAGCCTCGGGCATGCAGACCGAGCTCGTGCTCACCGAGGGCATGCAGTTCGACAAGGGCTACCTCTCGCCGTACTTCGTGACGGATCCGGAACGCCAGGAAGCCGTTCTGGAGGACGCATACATCCTGATCAACTCTGGCAAGATCTCCTCGGTGCAGGAATTCCTGCCGCTGCTCGAGAAGGTGCTGCAGGCCGGCAAGCCGCTGTTCATCATCGCCGAGGACATCGAGGGCGAGGCCCTGTCCACGCTGGTCGTGAACAAGATCCGCGGCACCCTGAACGCTGTCGCCGTCAAGGCTCCGGGCTTCGGCGACCGCCGCAAGGCAATCATGCAGGACATCGCCATCCTCACCGGCGCACAGGTGGTTTCCCCCGACCTGGGCCTGAAGCTGGACCAGGTGGGCCTGGAGGTCCTGGGCTCCGCCCGCCGGATCACCGTGACCAAGGACAACACGACCATCGTGGACGGCGCCGGCTCCGAGGCCGACGTGGCCGACCGCGTGGCCCAGATCCGCGCCGAGGTGGAGCGCACGGATTCCGACTGGGACCGCGAGAAGCTGCAGGAGCGCCTGGCCAAGCTGGCCGGCGGCATCGGCGTCATCAAGGTCGGTGCTGCCACCGAAGTTGAGCTCAAGGAAAAGAAGCACCGCATCGAGGACGCTGTGTCCGCGACCCGTGCCGCCCTCGAAGAGGGCATCGTCTCCGGCGGCGGTTCCGCCCTGGTGCAGGCAGCCGCCGCGCTCGATTCGGACGTCAGCGTCAAGGCCTTGGAAGGCGATGCCGCTACGGCGGTCGGCCTGGTCCGCAAGGCCCTGGCAGAGCCGCTGCGCTGGATCGCCCAGAACGCCGGGTACGAGGGCTACGTCGTCGTCAACAAGGTCAACGGACTGGAGCTGGGCCACGGCTTCAACGCGGTCACCGGCGAGTACGAGGACCTGCTCAAGGCCGGCATCATCGACCCGGTCAAGGTCACCCGTTCCGCGCTGCGCAACGCCGCTTCCATCGCCGCCCTGGTACTCACTACCGAGACCCTGGTCGCGGAGAAGCCAGCCGAGGAAGAAGACGCCCACGCCGGCCACAGCCACTAGGCCGGCTCCGGCAAGCAACATCTGGCAGGGCCCCGGTCCGTCCATCCCGTACCGGGGAGGACGGCCGGGGCCCTGCTGGTTATTTATAGGCCGTTCGCGGCCGATGGACCGGCTGCCGAACCCCGGAATGCCGGGCTTCGGCAGCCCCGGGCGATAGACTCGATGGGTCATTGCCAGCTTCGAAGGGTATTTTGTGTCAAGCGTGCAGCTGACGGAGCGCCGCCATGAGCCGCCTGCGGAGCCCAGAGGGCCTGCCCGCAATTACCGTCCGGAAATCCAGGGCCTGCGTGCCCTCGCTGTCCTCCTGGTTGTTGTGTACCACGTGTGGCTGGGGCGAGTCTCCGGCGGCGTGGACATCTTCCTGCTGATCTCGGCCTTCCTCATCACGATGTCCTTCACCCGCAAGGGCGAGGACGGGAAACCGCTCCACCTGGTTAAGTACTGGCTGCATCTGTTCAAGCGGCAGTTGCCGGCGATCGTCGTCGTGCTCCTGACCGTCCTCGTGGCCACCGCGCGGCTGCTGCCCAGCAGCCGCTGGGCGGATATCTTCAGCCAGACCTGGGCGTCCCTGCTGTACTTCCAGAACTGGGTCCTGGCCAACAATGCGGTGGACTACTACGCGGCCGACCACAGCGCGGCCAGCCCGCTGCAGCACTTCTGGTCGCTGTCCATCCAAGGGCAGGTCTTCATCCTTTGGCCGCTGATCTTCGCGGCTGCGGCAATCCTGCACCGGTTCCTCAACGGTGGTGCGGCGCGATCGGGACGCCGCCTGCCGGCCACAGCCGTGAGCTACAGAGCGGTGAGCTACCGTGCCATCCTGGCCGTCATCTTCGGCGGCGTGTTCGCCGCGTCGCTGGCCTTCTCCGTGTGGCAGACTGCCACGAACCAGTCCTACGCCTATTTCGACACGCGCACGCGCCTGTGGGAGTTCGCCCTGGGATCGCTGCTCGCGCTCGCGCTGCCATACCTGACCTTCGGACCGCGGGTACGGATCATCCTCGGTTGGTTCGGCCTCGCCGCCATGGTCAGCTGCGGGCTGCTGCTGCAGGTCCAGCAGCAGTTCCCCGGCTACGTGGCGCTGTGGCCGACCCTGGCGGCTGCATGCATCATCATCGCGGGCCGGACCGGGAGCCGCTTCGGCGCCGACCGTCTGCTGACCGCCCGGCCCCTGGTGCGGATGGGGAACAACTCCTACGGGCTCTACCTGTGGCACTGGCCGGTCCTGGTCGGGTACCTGACCGTCAGCGGGCGCTCTGCGGCCGGCCTGCTCGACGGCGCCGCCATCATTGCCGTGTCGATCCTGCTGGCCGTTCTCACCACCCGGGTCGTGGAAATGCCCGTCCGCAGCTGGACCTGGTCTGAGTCGAAGCGGCGCCGCATGGGCCTGGTCATCGCCGTGGCAGTCGCCGTGGTCGCCGCACCTCTGAGCGGTTGGCAATTCCAGGTCAAGGCCCAGGAGCAGGCTGTCCAGCAGCAGTCGCCGCTGGATAACCCGGGAGCCGCGGCGCTGACGCCTGGCTTCGAGTTCACCGGCCGACAGGACGCGCAGGTCAAACCGACGCTCAGCAGCCTCTCCGGCGAATGGGCGGAAGTGGATCAGCAGTGCCACGGCCAGACGGATCCGGCCACGGGCCAGCCCGTGCCCTGCCGCGTGGTGGGGGACCGGGAAACAGCCGCCCGGACCGTCGTGATGCTCGGGGACTCCCACTCCATGATGTGGCTGACGGCACTGGAACCGGTGGCGGAGGAACGCGGCTGGCAGGTGGTGGCCCTGCTGAAGATGGGCTGCCGCTACGGTGCCGCCGTCGAGTCCCGCTCCGACGACTGCAATGCCTACAACCAGGCGGTCCATGACTATGTGCTGCAGGAAAAGCCCGATGCCGTGTTCACCGTTGGAACCAGGACGGACCAAGGCGATGCCGGGGAAGCGATCGTGGAGGGCTATGCCGCCGGAATCCAGGATTTCACCGCAGCCGGCATCGACGTGGTCGCCCTGCGGGATTCGCCGCGCTTCAGCTTCCCCATGCCGGAATGCATCGAACGCAACGGGGACGACCCCACCGCCTGCGCCCGGCCGCGTGCCGAGGTGCTGGCGGAGGTCTCGCCGCTGCAGGATTTCGCGGCCACGATGCCCGGTGTGCGGCCAATGGATATGACGGACCTGCTGTGCACTGCCGACGGCTGTCCCGGGGTGATCGGCAACGTCCTGGTCTACCTGGACCATGACCACCTCAGCCGCAGCTATGTGGAGACGACGGTGCCGGTCTTCGGCGGGCGGTTCGCCGCCGCTCTCGGCTGGCCGGCGCCGTGAGGGCGCTGCGACGGCGCCCTGAAAGCGCTGTGACGGTGCCCACGGAATGAATTCGGAATAGGGCAGACGGGCCTTTCGTTTTACGATTGAAGCAGCAGCGGACCGTCCCCCGCGCAGCATCCCCCACCCGGTAATCCCGAAAGAGGCGCAGTTGTGAGCCAACTAGAACATGATCCATTTGCCTTCGTTGGCCTGACATACGACGACGTCCTGCTCCTTCCCGGCCCGACGGACGTCATCCCGTCCGAGGCCGATACAAGTTCCCGCCTGTCCAAGCGGATCACGGTGCAGACCCCGCTGCTGTCCGCCGCCATGGACACGGTGACCGAATCCAGCATGGCCATCGCCATGGCCCGCCAGGGCGGCCTCGGCGTGATCCACCGCAACCTGTCCATCGCGGACCAGGCGGAGCACGTGGACCGGGTCAAGCGCAGTGAATCCGGCATGATCACCAACCCCGTCACCGTGCATCCGGACGCGACGCTGCGCGATTGGGACGAACTGTGCGCGCATTACCGCGTCTCCGGTCTGCCGGTAGTGGACGAGGACGGCAAGTTGCTGGGCATCGTGACTAACCGTGACACGCGTTTTGTTCCCCGGGCGGACTACCCCAGCCGCAAGGTCAACGAAGTCATGACGCCGATGCCGCTGATCACCGGCAAGGTGGGCATCAGCCGCGCAGAGACCATCGAGCTGCTGGGCAAGCACCGCATCGAAAAGCTCCCGCTGGTGGACGACGCCGGCATCCTGCGCGGACTGATCACCGTCAAGGACTTCGACAAGGCGGAGCAGTACCCGCTGGCCACCAAGGACGATGAGGGCCGCCTGCGTGTCGGCGCCGCCATCGGCTTCTTCGGCGACGGTTACGAGCGCGGCATGACAATGATCGAGGCCGGTGTCGACGTGCTGGTGGTGGACACCGCCAACGGCCACAGCGCCGGGGTGCTCGACATGATTGCCCGGCTGAAGAAGGACAAGGCAGCGGCCCACGTGGACATCATCGGCGGCCAGGCTGCTACCCGCGAGGGCGCGCAGGCACTGATCGATGCCGGCGCCGATGCGATCAAGGTCGGTGTTGGCCCGGGTTCCATCTGCACCACCCGTGTGGTTGCCGGCGTGGGCGTTCCGCAGATCACCGCCATCTACGAGTCTGCCAAGGCAGCGATCCCCGCCGGCGTGCCGGTCATCGCCGACGGCGGCCTGCAGCACTCGGGGGACATCGGCAAGGCGCTGGTCGCCGGCGCGGACACCGTCATGCTCGGCTCCCTGCTGGCAGGCGCGGCCGAAAGCCCGGGCGACCTGGTGTTCGTCAACGGCAAGCAGTTCAAGGCCTACCGCGGCATGGGGTCGCTGGGCGCCATGCAGACCCGCGGCAAGAACACCTCCTACTCCAAGGACCGTTACTTCCAGGCTGACGTGCCGGACGATGAGAAGCTGATCCCGGAGGGCATCGAAGGCCAGGTTCCCTACCGCGGTCCGCTGTCCGCCGTGGCCCACCAGTTGGTCGGCGGCCTGCGCCAGACCATGTTCTACACGGGTGCGCGCACCATCGCCGAGCTCAAGGAGAAGGGCAAGTTCGTCCGCATTACGTCGGCCGGGCTGAAGGAGTCCCATCCGCACGACATCATGATGACCGTGGAGGCACCGAACTACCGGTCCCGGTAGTTTTCCCGACCCCTTCCGCAGCAACCCGCGCGGCCGCCAGTTGGCAGCCGCGCGGGTTTCTCGTATCAGCTGCGATAACCTAGACCGGTGACTTACGAGATTGAAATCGGCCGTGGCAAGCGTGGGCGCCGAGCCTACTCCCTCGATGACGTAGCAGTCGTCCCCTCCCGCCGCACCCGGGACCCCAGGGATGTCTCGGTCGCATGGCAGATCGACGCCTACAAGTTCGAAACCCCGGTCATCGCCGCGCCGATGGACTCCGTCATGTCGCCGGCCACCGCCATTGCCCTGGGCCAGCTCGGCGGCCTGGGCGTGCTGAACCTCGAAGGCCTGTGGACCCGCTATGAGGACCCGCAGCCGGTGTTGGATGAGATCGCCACGCTGGGCGATGAGAACTTCAGTCCCGCGGCCACCAAACGGATGCAGGAGCTCTACCAGGCGCCGATCCAGCCGGAGCTGATCACCTCCCGGCTGGCCGAAATCCGTGCCTCCGGTGTCACCGTCGCCGGTTCCCTCACGCCGCAGCGCACCCAGGAGTTCTACAAGACGGTGGTGGATGCCGGCGTCGATATCTTCGTCATCCGCGGCACCACGGTCTCCGCCGAACACGTCTCCAAGGAACAGGAGCCCCTGAACCTGAAGCAGTTCATCTATGAACTGGACGTGCCGGTGATCGTCGGCGGTGCCGCCGGCTACACACCGGCGCTGCACCTGATGCGCACCGGCGCGGCCGGCGTGCTGGTCGGATTCGGCGGCGGAGCAACGACGACGACGCGCCGCGCCTTGGGCATCCACGCCCCGCTGGCCACGGCGCTGTCGGACGTGACGGCCGCACGCCGGGACTACATGGACGAATCCGGCGGACGTTATGTGCACGTGATTGCCGACGGTGGCCTCGGCTTCAGCGGAGCCATCGTCACGGCGATCGCGATGGGTGCCGACGCAGTCATGCTCGGATCCGCGCTGGCCCGGGCCGAAGAAGCGCCGGGAAAGGGTTGGCACTGGGGCCAGGAGGCCCACCATGCCGAGCTGCCGCGCGGCGACAGGGTCCGGGTGGGCACCGTCGCGCCGCTGGCCGAGGTGCTGCATGGCCCCTCGCACCACACTAACGGCACGTCCAACCTTGTTGGGGCGCTGCGGCGTTCCATGGCGACCACCGGCTATTCGGATCTGAAGGAGTTCCAGCGCTGCGAGGTCGTGGTCTCCCCGTACATCGCCAACGACTAGGCGAAGCAGGGCACTGGGAAGGCGAAGCGGGCCCTGAATAGACACGTCCGGCAGGCGCAGGCAGTATCGTTGGACGTACTGCGCTACACCAAAGCTGTTCGGCGCCGGGGTCGCGGTGCCAAGGGAGGTCTGCGAGCCATGTCAGAAGGTGCCACCGCTGCCGGTCCACGGCACGCAGCCGGCGTCCGCGAGAAGTCAGGAGCCCTCAGCCCCGGGAACCGGGAGAAAGCCCTCGCCGCGCTGGGGGCCACCACGCAGCCGGGCAGGGAACTGGACCTCCTGATCGTCGGCGGGGGCATCGTCGGAGCCGGTTCCGCGCTGGACGCGGTGACCCGCGGACTGGACGTGGGCATCGTCGAGGCGCGGGACTGGTCCTCGGGAACGTCGTCCCGGTCCTCCAAGCTGATCCACGGCGGCCTGCGCTACCTGGAAATGCTCGATTTCTCCCTCGTGCAGGAGGCACTGCAGGAGCGCGGCCTGCTGATCCAGACCATCGCGCCGCACCTCGTCCGGCCCGTGCCGTTCCTCTATCCGCTGTCCAGGCGCGTTATTGAACGTCCCTACGTGGGTATGGGCATGGTCCTCTACGACACGCTGGGCATGACCTCCGGCCACGCCCGCGGAGTGCCGATGCACAAGCACCTGAGCCGGCGCGGCACGCTGCGGGCGGCACCGAGCCTGAGAGACGACTCGCTTATCGGCTCTATCCGCTACTACGACGCGCAGGTCGACGACGCGCGGCTGGTTGTCGACGTCGTCCGCACCGCCGCCCATTACGGCGCCTATGCGGCCAACCGGCTGAAGGTGGTCAGGTTCCTGCGCGAGGGGGAGCGGGTGGTGGGCGCCCGGGTCAGGAACCAGGAGGACGGCAGCGAATTCGAAATCCGGGCCAAGCAGGTGGTCAATGCCACCGGCGTCTGGACCGATGAAACCCAGGCCATGGTCACCGAGCGCGGCCAGCTGAAGGTCCGGGCGTCCAAGGGCATCCACCTGGTGGTCCCGCGGGACCGCTTCCAGTCCACTGTGGGGTTGATCCTGAGGACGGAGAAGTCCGTGCTCTTCGTGATTCCCTGGGGGCGGCACTGGATCATCGGGACGACAGACACGGACTGGAACCTGGCCAAGGCCCATCCGGCGGCGTCCTCCAAGGACATCGATTACCTCCTGGAGCGTGTGAACCGGGTGCTGAAGCGGCCGCTGACCCGCGAGGACGTCGAGGGCGTGTATGCCGGCCTGCGTCCGCTCTTGGCGGGTGAGAACGATTCGACCGCCAAGCTGTCCCGCGAACATGTCGTGGCACATCCCGTCCCCGGCCTGGTCGTCGTCGCCGGCGGCAAGCTGACCACCTACCGGGTGATGGCCAAGGATGCGGTGGATGAGGCCACCAGGACCCTGGATGAGCGGGTTCCGCCGAGCTGTACCGAGACGATTCCGCTGCTGGGAGCCGAGGGGTACAAGGCCGCCTGGAACCGGCGTGCGCGCACCGCCGAGCAGGCCGGCGTCCACGTGGCGCGGGTGGAACACCTGCTGCAGCGCTATGGCTCGCTGGCAGACGATGTACTGGCGCTGATCAAGCAGGACCCGGCCCTGGGGGAGCCGCTGCCGGGTGCCGACGATTACCTCGAAGCTGAGGTTGTCTACGCCACCCTGAACGAAGGCGCCCGGCATATCCACGATGTCCTGACCCGCCGTACGCGCATCTCCATTGAGGCCTGGGACCGCGGCGTCTCCGCGGCTCCGGTGGTGGCACGGCTCATGGCGCCGCACCTGGGCTGGAGCGACGGGCAGAAGGACCGCGAAGTCAGGCATTACCTGGCGCGGGTGGAGGCCGAACGGCTCAGCCAGGAACAGCCCGACGATGTCACGGCGGACGCTGCGCGCATGGGCGTGGATGACATCGTTCCGGTCTGCTAGGTTTCCGGGCAACTGATGCGGATGGTGGGTCGTGACTGAGCTTCCCCTCGAACTGAACGATGCCGAACTGACAACGCCGGAACTGGTCATCCTGGAACTGGAAGCCGCCGACAAGGAGGATGCCGCAGCTCAGTTGGCCGCCCGGCTGTTCGAACAGGGACGCATTTCCAACCTGGAAGCGTTCCTTGCCGAAGTGAATGCCCGCGAGCACCAGCTGGCCACCGGGCTGCCCGGAGGAGTCGGCATTCCGCATGCGCGCAGCGCGTTCGTCAATCAGACGAGCATCGCTGTGGGGGTGACCAAGTACGGGCACAGCCTCGACTTCGGGGCCGTCGACGGTCCGGCGACGCTGGTCCTGCTGATGGCCACGCCCGCAGCGTCCTTTTCCGAACATCTGGAGGTGCTGGCCACACTGGCACGATCCCTGTTCAAGGAGAACTTCCGCGAGTCACTGCGCCGGGCGCACGACGCCGAAGTGGTCGCCGAGCTGATCAATTCCTCCATCGTCTTCTTCAGGCACTGAGCCGGCGGCCGGGCCCGCCAGGGGAGCGCATTGGGATTTCTACAGGTGCACGAAGTACCGTTAAGGGGTGCTCAAAACCGCCCTCAAACCCCGTTGGATCGCCGCACTCGTGCTGGCGTTCGTCATTTCGACGGTGTTTGTGCTGCTGAGCCGGTGGCAGTTTTCCCAGTCGCAGGACGCGCCTCCGCCGCCGCCGGCCGCCACTGAGCAGGTCCGGCCGCTGACTGAAACGTTCCGTCCGGGGGAGCCGCTGCTGGCCGCCACCGCCGACCAGATGGTCACTTTCACCGGAAGCTTCGACCCCGAGCGCCAGGTCCTGGTCCGCAACCGCCTCAGTGACGGCCGATCCGGCTACTGGGTGGTGACCGCCTTCACCGTTGACGGCGCCCAGTTGCCGCCGGCAAGCGGAACCGCGCCGGCCGGCGTCGTTATTCCGGTGGCGCGCGGCTGGATCGCCGAACCGGGCCAGGCGGACACTGCCCCCGGCGGGCAGGCGACGGTGACCGGCCGGCTGCTGCCCACCGAGGCGCCGATCGCCGAGCCCCGCGTCGACGGCCAGGTGGCCAGCCTGTCCGTGGCTGAGCTGATCAACCTGTGGGACGTCCCCAGCTATGCAGCGTTCGTGGCGGCGTTCAACATCGACGTCGGCGGAACCGAGGTAGGCGCCGGCGCCGCAGCATCCGCGCTGGAACCCATCGAGGTCGGTCCGCAGCCGCAGGAGACACCGGTCAACTGGATGAACGTCTTCTACGCCGTGGAATGGGTGGTATTCGCAGGTTTCGCCTTTTTCCTGTGGTGGCGGCTGGTAGCCGACGACCACCGGCGCACCCTCGAGGCCCACGAGGACGCGGAGGCCGAAGCACGCGCCAGCCAGCCCGCCGACGAATCCCAGCCCGCCAACGAATCCCAGCCCGCCAACGAATCCAAGACTGAAAACAGCAACGAGGTAGTACAGTGACCCAGCCCGCCAGCACCACCAAGCGCCGCTTCGGGGGCACCCACCAGCAGATCCGCTCCGCATTGGGCTTCTACAAAGTCCTGGCCTACCTCACCGGCGTCATGCTGCTGCTGCTGTGCGTCGAAATGATCGCGCGCTACGGGTTCGGTTCCTTCCTGTACGCCGGCGGCACGGATGCCTTCACCGGTGAGCCCTTCGTCTTCGGTTTCGCCGGTGCCGAGCCGCCGGGGGTCGAGGGCGGCTTCAACCTCTCCATTGCGGTGCTGATCATCCACGGCTGGATGTACGTGGCGTACCTCATCTCCGATTTCCGTCTCTGGTCGCTCATGCGCTGGTCCTTCGGCAAGTTCATCCTCATCGCCCTGGGTGGAGTGGTGCCGCTGCTGTCCTTCTTCGTGGAGAAGAAGATCCACCGCCAGGTGGAGGAGGAGCTGGGGGCCCATCCGCAGGCTGCCAAGCGGTACTGAGCGGCAGTATGTGCCGGTCGCTGCTGGTGGCCCGGTACGTGCCTGGCGCTGCCTGCCTGCCCGCGCCGGGTGTGCAGACCGTCCCTGAGTGCGCGGAGTCACAGCCGGCGGCGGCCGGGCGGTGCCTGTCAATGTGCGGCCGGGAGCGGGCGGCGACTATCCTTGGAGGGTGACTAATCCCGCCACCCCCCAAACAGCACACCGGCCGGTTCTGGTGGTCGACTACGGCGCGCAGTACGCGCAGCTGATCGCACGCCGTGTCCGTGAAGCCAACGTGTACTCCGAGATCGTTCCGCACACCTTCACCACGGAGCAGATCCTGGCGAAGAACCCGGCCGCCATCATCCTTTCCGGCGGGCCCTCCAGCGTCTATGCGGACGGAGCTCCGAACGTGGGAGCGGACCTGTTCGAGGCCGGCGTTCCGGTCTTCGGCATCTGCTACGGCTTCCAGGCGATGGCGAACGCCTTGGGTGGCAAGGTCGCCCGGACCGGACTGCGCGAGTACGGGGCGACGGACGTCACCGTAGCCGGCGGCGCCCGCTCCATCCTGGCCGGGACTCCGGACCACCAGAATGCCTGGATGAGCCACGGCGATGCCGTGCATGAGGCGCCCGAAGGTTTCGAGGTTCTGGCCAGCACGGCCGGTGCACCCGTTGCAGCCTTCGCGGACGAAACCCGGAAGCTGTTCGGCGTGCAGTGGCATCCGGAGGTCAAGCACTCGGACCACGGCCAGGCAGTGCTGGAGAACTTCCTCTTCAAGGGTGCGGGCCTGGAGCCCAACTGGACCACCGGCAACATCGTGGAAGAGCAAGTCGAACGCATCCGGGCGCAGATCGGCAGCTCCCGCGTCATCTGCGGCCTGTCCGGGGGCGTGGATTCCGCCGTCGCTGCCGCCTTGGTGCAGCGCGCTGTCGGTGACCAGCTGACTTGTGTCTTCGTCGACCACGGTCTCCTCCGCGAGGGCGAGGCCGAACAGGTCGAGCGGGACTTCGTTGCCGCCACGGGTGTCAACCTGTATGTGGCCAACGAGCAGGAGCGCTTCCTGAAGGCACTCGAGGGCGTCACGGATCCGGAGACCAAGCGCAAGATCATCGGGCGGGAATTTATCCGTGCCTTCGAGGAAGCCGAGCGCGCCATCATCGCCGAGGCCCAGGCCCACGGCGAGGAGATCAGGTTCCTGGTCCAGGGCACGCTCTACCCCGACGTCGTCGAATCAGGCGGCGGCGAGGGTGCGGCCAACATTAAGAGCCACCACAACGTGGGCGGCCTGCCGGAGGACCTGCGCTTCGAACTGGTGGAGCCGCTGCGGACGCTGTTCAAGGACGAGGTCCGCGCCGTCGGAGCCCAGCTGGGGCTGCCGGCGGAGATCGTCGGCCGCCAGCCTTTCCCCGGTCCCGGCCTGGGGATCCGCATCATTGGCGCTGTCGACGAGGAGCGGCTGAACCTGCTGCGCAAGGCGGACGCCATCGCCCGGGCGGAGCTCACGGCGGCTGGACTGGACAGCGAGGTGTGGCAGATGCCGGTGGTCCTGCTGGCCGATGTGCGCAGCGTCGGTGTCCAGGGCGACGGGCGTACCTATGGTCATCCGATCGTGCTGCGGCCGGTGTCTAGCGAGGACGCCATGACGGCGGACTGGTCCCGGCTGCCGTACGATCTGCTAGCCCGGATCTCGAACCGCATCACCAATGAAGTCGACGGCGTCAACCGCGTTGTGCTCGATGTGACCAGCAAGCCGCCGGGAACCATTGAATGGGAGTAATTCCGGCACGCCCCGGACCGGCGCCGGGGGAGCAGCCATTTCGGTGCTTTCCCGCGCAGCCTCCCCGCGTTCAGTCCCCGACTCAGATAGCTTTGTAGACATGCCTCTTTGGTCTAAATCCGCCCGCCAGAATCCGGAAAAGCCGGCCCGCCACCATGCGGAGCAACCACCGGCGCCGCAGGCCGGTGCGGCCGAGACGGCGGAAGCTGCGGCGGATTCGCTGCGCCCGTGGCTCCGCATGCTCGGCAGCCACGCCGGTACTGACACCCTGCTCCACTTCGCCCCGTCCACGGGCAACAGCATCGACCTGACCCATGCCCATCCCTCCGGCCTGACGCAGCTGCTGACCGGCCGCCGCACGCGCCTGTCCACCCTCCTGCGCGATCCCGGGCACTATTCCGCAGCGATGCGGGCCGCCCGCGTGCTGCGGGCGAAGATGTTCGAGATGGGCTCCGAACGTGGGCTGGACGTCGGCTACCTCGCGGCGGGGACCGCCACCTGGCGTGCTGTCCGGGCAGGGGCGATGCAGCAGATGACGGCTCCGGTCATGCTGGCGCCCGTGGCCCTGACCGTCCGCCCCTCGCAGGACGACTACGAACTTCAGCTCTCCGAGCAGGCGCGGCTGAACCCTGCACTGGTCCGCCACCTGCGGACCGAGCAGCGCATCGGCATCGACCCGGATGCCGTTGCGCGCCTTGCCTACAGCACCGCGCGCTTCGAGCCGCATCCGGTCCTCGAGCGGCTGCGCAGCATGACGGAGAACGTCCGGGGGATGTCCATCGAGCACCGGATCCTCGTCTCCACCTTCGCTGATCTGGTCGATGCCGGCTCCGATCCTGCCCTGGGGGCTCCGCACCCGGTGCTGTCCGCCCTCGCCGCGACGGCGGAGCCGGACTATGAGCCGTCGGTTCCTGAGGTCAGGACCGCATCCTTCACTCCGGTCGACGAGCGCGATCCTGCCGACGAACTGCTGGTGCTGGACGCGGATCCGGCGCAGCAGGAAGTCCTGGACCTGGTCAAGGCAGGGGAATCGCTGGTCGTTTCGGCCCCGCCGGGCACCGGACAGACGCAGACGGCCATCAACGCCGCCGCCGCTCTGGCCAGCGAGGGCAAGAGCGTGCTGGTGGTTGCCGAGCGGCGCCGCACCCTCCATCAGTTCGTTGAGCAGCTCGATGCCCTGGGCCTTGGCTCGGTGGTGCTTCAGGTGAGCGCCAACATTTCGGACCAGCAGCTCAAGGACCAGCTGGTCCGGGCCATCGTGCGCAATGAGAAAGCCGAGGCACCCAGCCTGAATAACCTGCACCGGACCCTCGTGGAACACCGGCACCAGCTGCAGGATCACGTCAAGTCGCTGCACAATGTCCGTCCGCGCTGGGGCTGCTCCCCGTACCAGGCGATGCAGTCGCTGGCGGAGCTGACCGCGCTGGATCCGGCCCCCGCCACCACCGTCCGGCTCAAGCGCAGCGTGCTGGACGGCATCAAGGACCGCGGCGAGGTAACAGCCCGGCTGCGGCGGGCCGCGCAGCTGGGAAGTTTCAGCAAGGCTGCTGCCGCATCCCCCTGGTATGGGGCCAAGCTGCTTAACCGGAAGGAAACCGAGGAGGCGCACCGGCTTACCTCCGACCTTGCACGGGACCTTCCGCAGCTGCGCGAGAAGATGGAACGCGTCGCGGAACACTCGGAGATCGGACTGGGGCTGACCTTCCATGAGTGGGGCGAGCAGCTGCAACTGCTGGTTGCTGTGCGTGCCAGCCTGGACAAATTCACTCCGGATATCTTTGACCGTCCGGTCACGGACCTGATTTCCGCTACGGCGCCGTCGGCGTGGCGGCGTGAGCGGGGCGTGGAAATGAGCGCCATGACCCGGTCCCGGCTGCGCCGGGTCGCGAAGGAATATGTCCGCCCAGGCGTGCACATTTCCGACCTGCATACGTCTCTGCTCGATGTGCAGCAGCAGCGCACCCTGTGGAGCCAGTATGCGACGACGCAACGGCACCCTTCCGTGCCCACGGGACTGGCGGAGATCAACGGCTTCTACCTGCAGACGCAGGAGAACCTGGAAACGCTGTCCGGGATCCTGGCCCCCACGCCCGGCGGTGGGAACCTCGCGTCCGCCCGGTACGAGGACCTGGTGGACAGGCTCAATGAGCTGGCTGCGGACAAGCAGACACTGACGACACTGCCCGAACGCACAATGTTGCTGGAGCAACTGCGCGACCAGGGACTTGGCGAACTGCTGGACGAACTTTCGGCACGCGAAGTGGCGGCCCCGCAGGTCGGCTCGGAATTGGAACTGGCCTGGTGGCAGTCCGCCCTCGAAGCCATGATCAGCGGTGACGAGTACCTGGCCATGTCGGACGGCGACCACCTGCGCCAGCTCGAAGCCGAGTACCGGCTGGCGGACAACGCGCATATTGCCTCCGGCAGCGGAAGGCTGCGCTGGCAGCTGGCTGAACGCTGGCGGCAGGCGGTGGCCGACCGCCCTGTGGACGCTGCTTCGCTGCGGGAGCTGCTCAAGGCTGGCAGCGTGAGTCTGCGGACCTTGAGCAACCAGGCGGACGAGATCGTGTCCGCCCTGATACCGGTCTGGGCAGTGAGTCCGTTGGTGCTGCCGACGGTACTGCCGCCGCATAAGAAGTTCGACGCGGTGCTGATCCTGGAAGCCGAATCGATTTCCCTGCCGTCTGCGGTTCCGGCCATTGGGCGGGCCCGGCAGGTTATCGCCTTCGGCGACGGCTGCCTGGCCGGGCCGCAGCCGTTCTCCGTGGGAACTGAACCTGTGTCCGACACGGGGGAGCAGCAACTGGAGAGCGCCTTCGGCGCCCTTGCCAAGGTCCTGCCCAGCCGCGAACTTAATGTCGTGTACCGGGGAGTGGACCAGGCGCTGATCCAGTACCTGAACACGACGTTCTACGATGGCCGGCTGAGCCGGCTGCCGGATGCCCGGTCCCTGGCCGGGGCGGGACGTGCGCTGACCGTCGAATACATCGCCGATGGAACGGGCATGCCGACTGCCGACCTTGATGGCGTTGAAAGCGTTGCCGCCGAGGTCAACCGCGCCGTCGACCTGGTTTTCGAGCACGTGCGGCGGCGTCCGCGCCAATCGCTGGCTGTCGTCACGGCCGGGGTGCGGCATGCTGCGCGGCTGGCGGAGGCGATTCGGCTCCAGATGGCCAACCATCCCTGGGCCGCGGACTTCTTCAAGCCCGGGCGGGAATCTTTCCGGGTAGTGCCGGTCGAACACGCGGCAGGCCTCGTACGGGACTGCATCATCTTTTCGCTGGGCTTTGGCCGGACACCGCACGGCCGGGCACTGCACAATTTCGGCTCGTTGTCCGGTCCGGACGGGCGCGGCCTGTTCGTGACCGCCATGACCCGGGCCAGGAACCAGCTGCATGTCCTGACCTGCTTCACCCCGGATGACCTCGACCCCGCACGCCTGGGCAACGGCGCGCTGGACTTCTATGAGCTGCTCAGGCGTGAGCTTGGGGACGACGCCGGACTCGGTGCGTCGCTCGTTTCTGCCGCGGAGGTGAATGAGGATCCGCTGGTGGCTGATCTGGTGGGACGGCTGCGGCGGCGCGGGGCCAACGTCTGGGATCACTACAACGGTGTACTGGATATCGTCGCAGCGCCGGACCCGCTGACGGCGCCGCACAATGTGGTCATCACGCCCATGGCAATCGAATCCGACGGTACGCAGCGGTACCGGACCGCGAGCGTGCGGGAACGCAGCCGCCTTCGGCCCCAGCTCCTCGAGCGTCTGGGGTGGCGCTACATGCCGCTGTGGACCATCGAGGTCTTTACGGACCCGTCAGGATGTGCCAACCTCATCGGCGGCTATCTGGGGCTTCCTGCACCTAAGGAGACGGAGGAACCGCTGCACGCTGCGAACCTGCGCAAGGTACAGGCAGCTGGGCATACCCCCGGTCCAAGTGCCGGTGTTCACAGTGCCGATGTTCCCAGTGCCGACGTTCACAGTGCCGTTGCCGAGGGAGCTGAAGACTCTCCGGCTGCCGGCTCGGACAACGCTGACTCGGAGAACACCGGCTCGGACAACGCTGGCTCGGAGAACGCCGACACGGACAACGCAGACACGGACAACGCAGACACCGACAACGCCGCCATGGGCACGGCCGGCAGCGCTGGCGCGACCAGCGGGTCCGGCACGGCTATTGGCACCGGCCCGGACAGGGCGCGGACGCGGTGAACGGCACTGAACCTGTGAACGGTACAGAGCCCGCGAACGGCGCCGGCGCGGCCGCCCTGACCGGTCCCGCGGCCGGGACCGGTGCCGCCGCCGGAACGGACCATCCGCGGCGTTCGGCCGGCACTGGGAGCGTGATCCCCAGCCGAGCCGCGGAGGATGATCCTCGTGCCTGGGGCGACCGTGACGAGGACCGGGACGCATGGCTTCACGACCAGCGTCCGCCCCACTGGGGATGATCCCTGCCGGGAGGTGCGGCGTCTTGGTCCTTCCCGGCTGTCATCCCGCTTGGGCCTGGCTTGGCGGCAGCTGATCCGATCCCGTCAGGACAACATGGACCTGGCCGCTGCTCGATGCACCGGCCAAGGCGGTCGCCTCATCCGGGCCGGCGGCAACTACCACCAGGCCTTCGCCCCCGGGTGCGCCCAGCCACTGTGCATCCTGTTCGCCGGTAGAGGTCCAGAGGACGACGACACCGTGGGCCAGGATCCTGGTGCTTGAGGTCTCCTCATAGCCGTTGCCGGTGCTCAATGCCACATCGATCCGTTGGCCGGGTCCCAGCAGTTGGAGCGTGGAAGGGTCTGCAGGCCGGACCGGGACGGCAACCGTCCCGGGCGGTGCGCCCGTGAGGAGTCCCGGCCCGACAATGGAGGCGTCCGTGAAGATCGATCCTCGCCGGACCGGTGATGCCAGCTGCTGCCCGATGAGCGGATCCGGCGCTTCATAAGCGGCATCCGGCAGCCCGGATGGAGCTATTCGGGACAGCTGCAGATGCTCCGCGGTCAGTACGGTGCCGGCGGGGATGTCATTGCCGGCCATGACGACGGGCACCTGGATCTCACTGGCAGGCGTGAGCTCGTGTACGGCGATGCCGGCGGCCAGACAGAACAGGAAGGCAGCCAGCAGCCGGCGTCGGCGCAGCGCCCAGCGCCTCAGGCGGTCCGGCAGGCCGGGCGATTTCGGGGATGACTGTGTGCGTGGCATGGCACCACGCTAGGAAGATGTTCCCCGATGGGGCAGGCGGTCACTGCCGGATGTGGATAATCTGGCCAGGCCCTCGCCTGTGGAGGGATGCAGCGGTTAGCTGGCTGCCGCCGTCGCCTTGGCTGCCGCCGTCGTCTTGGCGGGCGCCTGAGTGGAAGCTGCGGCGGCAGGAGCCGTGGAACCGGCCTCCTTGGCCGTCGCCGAAGGCAGCGTGCCGGAGCCCTTGGCGTCACGGGAATCAGTGCGGTAGAAGCCCGAGCCCTTGAAAACGACGCCGACACTGTTGAACTTCTTGCGCAGGGTCCCGCTGCATTCGGGGCAGACGGTCAGCGCGTCGTCAGTGAAGGACTGCTGGATGTCGAATGCGTGCTGGCAGTCCTTGCAGGCGTAGGCGTAAGTGGGCACTGTGATTCCTCCTGAAAAACCGTGGCTGGACCCGCCCGTGCCGATCGCTGATTGGCACTCGCTGAATCCGAGTGCTAATTGTACACGTTTCGGCGCCCGAACCAGTGCCACCCGTGCGGCGTCACGGCGCCGTCGAGCGGGATGTCGAGTTCCGAGTAGTGGAAACTTCCGGGAGCAACCAGTTCATTCGCATAGACCATGCCCACCAGCCGCGGCCGCTCGGGCATGGCCGTCAGCCGTGCCAGGAACCGGTCGTAGAAACCGCCGCCCTGGCCCAGCCGGTTGCCGTTGGTATCCAGAGCCAGTGCCGGGATCACCACCGTTCCTACCGTAGCCATGACGTCGATGCCCCGCCGCGGGCCGACAGGCTCGCGCACCGGTGCCAGCAGGCTGGGTTCCAGGTCCACCTCCGGGGTCCACCGGACCCAGCTCAGCTGGAAGGCAGGCTCGCACACCGGCAGGACGATGTTGTACCCGGCTTCGTCGAGTGCCGGCAGGAGGTGGTGCGTCGATGGTTCCAGGCCCATGGACAGGTAGGCGGCCACACCTGGCCGGGCCGAATCAGTTGCGAGTTCCGCCAGGACCAGGTCGGCGAAGGCACGCGCCGCGGCTTCATGGGCCGTCGGACTCATGCGCCCGCGTTCCTGCCTGAAATGACGCCGTGCTGAGGACTTGTCCAGTTGCTCCATGCACATATTCTTGCAAACCGCCGCCGCACCTATTGCCTCATTGCAATACCTCCGGGAAGACTGATTCGTTGCCTCATTTGAATTTCTCCGGATGAGGTCATGGCCGGGAGTGCATCATGGGTGGG